>QMLZ01000056.1 GCA_003646995.1 Deltaproteobacteria bacterium
ATCCTTCCGCATGTAGGGTTCTTACTGAGATTGTGGTAAAGGCTGTGGTGGATTTCCTGTGGGGCAGAAAACATTTTGGCTCTCCTGCCCCACAGGATCATGTTTAATAGAGAGAAGTGTTAAGGAAATGGAGGAGGTATAATGTTTAAGGTAGGTGATTTGGCGGTTTACCCAGCTCATGGTGTAGGTGTTATAGAGCGGATAGAGACTCAGGAAATCTCTGGGTGCCGCCAGGATTTTTACGTCATGCGCATATTGGACAATGACATGATCATTATGATCCCTACCAACAATGTGGATAATGTTGGGCTTAGAGAGATAATTCCTCAAACAGATGTGCCCAAGCTGTACTCCATTCTGAAAAAGAGAGACGTTCAGGTTGACAACCAGACGTGGAACAGGCGTTACCGCGAATATATGGATAAGATCAAGACAGGATCTGTTTTTGAAGTAGCGGAGGTTTACCGGGATCTCTTGATGTTGAAGCTTGAAAAAGATCTTTCATTCGGGGAAAGGAAAATGCTGGACACGGCAAGAAATTTGCTAGTAAAAGAAATCTCTCTAGCAAAGAAGGTTCAGGAAGAACAAGTGGAAAGGGATCTGGATCGAATTTTTTCCTAAAAACTCACAGGCGCCAATGGCCTTTGGCGATGAGGTCATGGATTTGGTTGTGGGAAAGGACCAGGAAGGCGAGAGATTGGACGTGTTCCTGGGCACCGTGATTGAACAACTGTCCCGCACGCGGATTCAGCAACTGATCAGACAAGGATCCATCCAGGTTAACCAGACTCCATCCAAGCCGGGATACAGGATAAAGGAGGGGGATCTGGTTCACCTGCACATTCCCCCTCCACGGACCCCTCAAGGAATCAAGCCTGAGAAGGTGCCCTTTGGTGTTGTCTATGAAGACGATTCAATATTGGTGGTCAATAAACCTCCAGGTGTGGTGGTGCATCCAGCGCCAGGGCATCAAACAGGCACGCTGGTACATGGTCTTCTTGATTATTGCAAGGATTTGGCAGGCATAGGGGGAGAGCTAAGGCCTGGGATCGTGCACAGGCTGGATAAGGATACTTCCGGGTTGATGGTAGTTGCCAAGTCGCAGCGGGCTTATCAGCGTCTTGCAAGGCAGTTCAAAAAGGGCAGAGTGAAAAAGGAATACCATGCCATTGTCTATGGTATACCGCGGGCAATCTGCGGAACCATTGAGGCGCCCATTGGCCGGCACCGTTACAAGAGAAAGGAGATGTCCGTTGACCTTGCCAAGGGGAGGTATGCTGTAAGCGACTGGAAAAAGATTGGAGAATATGGTGGGCGATTTGCATTGCTTCTCGTACGGATAAAAACCGGGAGAACCCATCAAATCAGGGTACACCTTGCCTACATGGGACATCCGATAGTTGGGGACCCCGTATATGGTCATGGAAAAAACTGGTGGAAGAACACCAAATCGTGGGCAAGCGGGATACCCCTCGAGGGTGTGTCCAGACAAATGCTGCACGCGTACAGGCTCGCATTTGTCCATCCCGACAGCAGGGAGGAAGTGCGTTTTGAGGCAGGGTATCCGCCAGACATGAAAAATTTCTTATATGCACTAAATGCACTAGAAAGGGCTTGACATTCAACAGAAGAGGACTATAAATTAAATAAGGATTGAATCAATAGTCTCAAAGATCACCTCACGTTTCCGCTGATTAAAGCCCAGGGAAAAGCTTCCTTTTTCGGCCCATCAAACGGGATACTTTTGAGGCTTTGGTCAACAGGAGGTCTTAGAGTTGTAATAAGTATGTGTGCTTTCCTTCCTTTTGGAGGCTTCGAACTAGATCCTTTTTCACACATATTTCTTGAGCAATAGTAAAGAGTCGCCTGTTTCGGGCGCGAAGCAGGATCAAGGGATCATCTTGAGGCTCCTGAAGGTGTAGAGGCATGAGACCCCGCCATTTTTGGCAGGGCTCAACCAAACAATAAACCAAGTTGTGAATCAGCACAACGAGATATGAGTGGGGAAAGAGTAATGAACCTTGTTGAACTGAAGAAGATGAAAATCAGCGAACTGACTAATCTGGCGAAAGAGTACAATATCGAAGGGGCATCCAGGATGCCCAAGCAAGACCTTATATTTGCCTTACTCCAGGCCCAGTCAGAACAAAATGGCCTTATTTACGGCGAAGGGGTTTTGGAAATACTCCCTGATGGGTTTGGATTCCTGAGGGCCCCGGATGCCAACTACCTCCCCGGTCCTGACGACATTTACATATCCCCGTCCCAGATCAGGCGGTTTAACCTTAGGACAGGGGATACCATTTCAGGACAAATTAGGCCTCCCAAGGAATCGGAGAGGTACTTTGCCCTCCTAAAGGTTGAAAAGGTCAACCATGAGGATCCCGAGCTGGCCAGGGAAAAGATCCTCTTCGACAACTTGACCCCCCTTTATCCCAATGAAAGGATAAAGCTGGAAACCACGCCTGACAACCTGTCTGCTCGGATCATGGACTTGATGACACCGATCGGCAAGGGGCAAAGAGGCCTTATTGTTGCTCCACCCAGAACAGGCAAGACCATGCTCCTTCAAAACATTGCAAACAGTGTCACAGCAAACCATCCAGAGATCCACAAGATAGTGCTGCTCATAGACGAAAGACCCGAAGAAGTTACGGATATGCAGCGCTCCGTGGACGCAGAGGTTATTAGCTCCACCTTTGATGAGCCACCTCACCGGCATGTCCAGGTAGCGGAAATGGTTATAGAAAAGGCAAAGAGATTGGTGGAGCACAAGCTGGATGTGTTAATCCTTCTGGACAGTATCACCAGGCTTGCTAGGGCTTACAACGCGGTAGTACCGCCAAGTGGAAAGATCCTTTCAGGAGGACTGGATTCCAATGCGCTGCACAAGCCCAAGAGATTCTTTGGAGCAGCGCGGAATGTGGAAGAGGGTGGTAGCCTGACCATAATAGCGACCGCCCTCATAGATACCGGCAGTAGGATGGACGAGGTCATCTTTGAGGAGTTCAAGGGAACAGGTAACATGGAAATCCACCTCGATAGGAAGCTGGCTGACCGGAGGGTCTTCCCTGCAATAGATATCAATAGGTCTGGAACCAGAAAGGAGGAGTTGCTCTTGGAGGAGGCGGACTTGAACAGGATATGGATATTGCGTAAACTTCTTGCTCCCCTGACTCCCACTGACAGCATGGAATTTTTGCTTGAAAAAATGAGGGGAACAAAGGATAATAAAGAATTTCTAGCATCCATGAGCCAGTGATGAATGTTCACCGTTGACCGTTTGCGGTTCACTGGAGGAGAAGAGTATGTGTTTTAGTCATTTCCGTGTCAGCCTAAAATAAGGTAGGAAAGCAGAAATCTAGGAATTGAGATCAGTACAGAAGCTTCAAGGAGAGTAAAAACAAATGAAAGAAGGAATTCATCCAACCTATCATACAGCAAAGGTTAAGTGTGCGTGTGGTAATGAATTTGAGACGGGATCCACCTTGAAGGAGATCAAGGTAGAGATTTGCTCAAAGTGCCACCCGTTTTTCACCGGCAAGCAGAAGCTGGTGGACTCGGCAGGAAGAGTTGAGAGATTCAAGAGAAAATACGCCAAGTTTCAAGAAAAAGCTGAAAAAGCCAAGTAATATGGGCTTCGCGCGTATTACCGAGGGATCCATGGGACACAGATCAATGTTGGCAGTGGATTCAAACCCGAAACATAAATCATCAAGCCCCATCAAGAACACGCACACCAAGACCGGTCATACCTAGGTTAGCTTGAAGGGGGTGGTGTGTATTCAACATGCTGCCCCTTAATCAATTTTAAACTGCCTTTTCCAGAGAGAAAAAGCCAGTTTACTTTTTTGTAGCTGTCCATCTCATAAAAAAATATTCAGAACAAGGTTAAGAAGGTATGTTCGCGAAAATACGAGAAATAGAAGAACGTTTTGATTCCCTTGAAAAGGATCTCAGCAACCCTGAAATCATTAGCAACCAAAAGGCATATCAGAGGTACCTAAAGGAGCATGCCACCCTCTCGCCTATTGTTGAGACCTTCAGGCGGTACAAGTCGGTCCAACAGGAGATAGAGGACAATAAGACCTTGCTCAACGATCCCGATCCTGAAATGCGCAAACTGGCCAAGGAGGAGATAGAAAACCTTAGGAGCACCTTAGAGAGGCTCGAGACAGAGTTGAAAATTCTGCTTCTTCCCAAGGATCCGAATGATGAGAAGAATATTCTCCTTGAGATACGGGCGGGAACCGGCGGAGAGGAGGCTGCCCTTTTTGCGGCTGACCTCTTCCGGATGTACACACGATATGCCGAAGCAAAGGGCTGGAAGACGGAAATAATGAGCCAACATCCTACAGGAATAGGGGGATTCAAAGAGATAATTATTCTGATCGAAGGAAAGAATGTCTACAGCAGGCTCAAGTACGAAAGCGGGGTACACAGGGTGCAGAGGGTACCTGAAACAGAGGCGCAGGGAAGGATTCATACCTCCGCAGTGACGGTGGCCGTGCTTCCGGAGGCCGAGGAAATCGATGTGCAAATTGACCCTGAAGACCTCCGAATTGATGTATACCGGGCATCCGGCCACGGTGGACAGCACGTGAACACTACCGATTCCGCGGTAAGGATCACCCACATTCCAACTGGACTGGTAGTTACCTGCCAGGACGAAAAATCTCAGCATAAAAACAAGGCAAAGGCAATGAAGGTCCTTCGCTCCCGCCTTTACGAACTCCAGCAGGCTGAGCTGCAGTCAAAGATTTCGGAAGAAAGAAGGAGTATGGTGGGCACGGGTGACCGCAGCGAGCGCATCAGGACGTATAACTTCCCACAGGGCAGGGTAACAGATCATCGGATAGGGCTTACGCTTTACAAACTGGAGGACATCCTTCAGGGGAACCTGGACATGGTAATTGATCCCTTGATCACCCACTTTCAAACCGAGGCGCTCAAGAAGGCCTCCTACCACTGACAGTGCCTCACCCCATGGAAAAGCGCACTTGGACCATCAAAGAGTTACTGCACGTTGCTACGGATTATTTGCAGCAAAAGGGAATAAACAAGCCTAGATTGGCCTCGGAGATTCTTCTTGCCCATGCCCTGGGTGTAGAACGAATCACCTTGTACTTGGACTATGATCGGCCCCTAACTTCCAACGAAGTCTCCATATTTCGTCGACTCATCAAAAGAAGAGCTACATGTGAGCCACTCCAGTACATAACAGGGAGCCAAGAGTTCTGGTCTCTTGAGTTCGCGGTGAATTCAAGTGTCCTTGTGCCTAGGCCGGAGACTGAGCTTCTTGTAGAGCAGACGGTAAAGGCGTGCGGCGAATTGAAGCAAGTGGAAACAGGACAGCTCAGGATACTCGACCTTTGCACAGGCTGTGGCGCGGTTGGCATATCCATAGCACATGAGTTACCCGAAGTGCTGGTTTGGGCCACGGACTGCTCGGCCAAGGCCCTTGAGGTTGCCAGGGCCAATGCTCGAACACACAAGGTTAGTGAAAGGGTAGAGTTATTACAGGGAGACCTCTTTGGACCTTTAAAAGCACTGGGACTGAAATTCCATGTTATTGTTTCCAATCCCCCTTATGTCGCAGAGGAGGAATACAGTGATCTTCCAGTGGAGATTAAGGACTACGAACCAAGGGAGGCACTTGACGGAGGCCCTGGAGGGATGCTTTTTATCAAAAGAATTATAAAAGAGGCTCCGGATTTTCTAGCCCCTCACGGCCGAGTTATGATAGAAATGGACCCTCGGCAGGTGACCACAGCCAGAGAACTTGTTAATTCAAATTCAGCTTTCAAAAGGTGTGATGTGATCAAAGACTATAGCGGGTTAGATCGCGTAGTAATAGCTGGAGGGTAGAGATTGTCATGGCGCACAGGCCCATGTTTTTGATGATAGGGCAAGCGTGGATTTTTTATGCGCTTGCGGCAATAGCCGTTATTTTATTTTTTGGAGGATTGGTGCTTTATTTAGTCACTTGGAAGCGGGTAGACAGGAAAGGTCGACCCGTATTTTCATGGGCTGCTGTGAGACGCACCTTTGAGGATGCGGTCCTGGGCAAGCGAACTTTTAAAGGGGACGTTACGGCCGGGGTGATGCATCTTTTTATTTTTTGGGGATTTTTTGCACTTTTCATGGGCACGGGTGTTTTGTCGGTGCACCATTATATTGTGGAGTTTCTCCGCGGTCGTGCGTATCTGGTCTTTTCCGCGGCCATGGAACTTGCAGGGATTGTGCTTGTAATTGGTCTTTTGTGGGCAGCGGTACGCCGTTATTTGCAGCGAATCCCGAGATTAGAGCACCGGGCTGAGGATGGGCTAGTACTGTTATGGCTGATTGTGGTGGTAGTGTCAGGGTTTATGGTGGAAGCCGTTCGCCTTAGCGCCCAGGATCCGGCATGGAGAGGATGGTCTTTCGCAGGAAATGTCCTGGCAAAGCTGATTCCCACCTCCACGGCCTCTTCCCTTTATCCATACCTGTGGTGGGGGCACGCCGTGGTGAGCCTCGGGCTAATTGCCGCGATACCCTTTACAAAGCTGTTTCATATGCTGGGGGCGCCCGCATCAATTTATCTTCAAGCGACCAGGAGTCCTTCTGGCTTGATCGAGAATGAAAAGGCAAGTCTTTTTCAGTTGGAGGACATTGTATTCTTTGATGCCTGCATGAGGTGCGGCAGATGTGTGGAGGTATGCCCGTCGAGTGGTGCAGGAGAGCCTTTTGCGCCCAGGGATTTTGTCCAAGCGGTGCGAAAATCTCTCTGGCGACAGAACTCTCCTCTAGGGGATATCCGATTTTTTATGGCAAATGGCTCGCAGCAGGTAGATGAAAAACTATGGTATTGCACTACTTGCCGCGCATGCCTGGAGGTATGCCCTGTTTATGGTGCTGCCTTTGAGGAAGTGATAAAGAAAAGGGTGGAGGTCATTGAGGAAGGCACCAAGGTTCCCCCTTTGTTGAATCAGACATTGGAAAGGCTGTATAGATACAACAACCCGTGGGAGTCTTCAAAAAAGAGAAGGGCGGAATGGGCAAGGGGACTTGACGTCAATGACATAACAAAGGAGAAAGATAACATAGAGTTTTGTTACTTTGTGGGTTGTACCACCTCACTTGATACAAGGGCGCAGGAAATAGCGAAGTCTCTAGTCAGCATCCTTCAAGCGGCACATGTGAGGTTTGGCATTCTGGGTAAAAAAGAGCCTTGCTGCGGAGACATCGCTAGAAGGGTAGGGGAACTGGGACTATTCATGGAACAGGTGGACAACTGCATAAGCCTTTTTGAGAAATACAGGATCGAAGAGGTCGTAACCTCTTCACCGCACTGCTTTCACACCTTTCGCAATGATTATCCTGAGGTTTTGTTTAGGACCAGACATTACGCATTGGTGTTGGATGAACTCATCGCCTCTGGTAGGGTGAAGCCAACCAAGTCCCTGGACCTGGTGGTGACCTATCACGACCCGTGCTATCTGGGCAGACACAATGGGGTATTCGAGGAACCCAGGCGTGTTATCAAGTCGATCCCCGGCATTGAGCTGAGGGAGATGGTGCACAATGGACCTGACAGCCTGTGTAGTGGGGGGGGTGGGGGCAGGATGTGGAAGGAAGATATTGATGCCGAGACAAAGATGAGTGAGATACGAATCAGGGAGGCCCATGGGACGGGGGCCAGTATAGTTGTTACGGCGTGTCCGCTTTGCCTTATCATGCTGGAGGATGCGAGGAAGGTCCAAGGACTTGAAGATGAGTTGAAGGTTATGGACCTGAACGAACTGGTCTTGATGTCGCTGTAAATCAGGAGGTGAAGACATGAATATTATTGTTTGCATAAAACAGGTGCCGGAGGTTACTGACGCCGACCTGGAAATTACAAGTGACGGGACGGATATCGACAAAGAAGACCTGGAGATGGTTATCAATGAATGGGATAACTATGCAGTGGAGGAAGCCGTTCGCATCAAGGAGGCCCAAGGTGGGAAGGTTACTGTAGTGACCCTTGGAGATGAGGACTCTGAAGACGTGCTCCGGCGTGCACTGGCCATGGGGGCCGATGCAGCGGTTCTTATAGATGAGGAGGGCTTTGAGGGTTCGGATGCAGCGGGTATCGCGCGGGGTCTTTTAAGAGTGGTCGAGGAAATGGAATTTGATTTGGTTCTCACCGGTGCCCAGAGTTCTGATGACAACTGGGCTCAAGTGGGGTTGCTCATGGCAGAATGGCTGGGGCTTCCCTTTGCTTCTCTGGCGGTGAAGGTGGAACCGAAAGGGGAGACGGTTGTGGTCCACCGGGAACTTGAAGCAAATACCCTGGAAGAGGTAGAACTACCGCTTCCCGCGGCCGTAACCATTCAGACAGGCATTAATGAGCCCAGGTATGTGTCCATAATGGGGATAAGGAAGGTTCGGAACATACAAATTGAGGAAGTCAGCGCCGGGGATCTAGGGCTCGAAGCAAGCCAGATAGGTAAGCAGGGCTCTAGCATAGAAAAGATAAGGTTGAGCCTGCCTGAGGAAGGAGAAGGGGCGGAGATTCTCACCGGAACCATGGAAGAAATTTGCGAAAAGGCCGCCCAGGTGATCAAGGAAAGAGGGGGGGTGGCATAAGGATGAATGATATCCTTGTTGTGGCTGAACACAGAAAAGGGGAGTTGAGGGATATTACTTTCGAGATGCTGGCCCTTGCCAAAAGGCTTGCCCGCGAGCAAGGAGGAGCTGTTACAACTGTTCTTTTGGGGGAGGAAATCTTAGCCTTACAAGAGGAACTTTCGAGTTTGACAGACAAGATACTAGTGGTAGAAGATCCCTTGCTGGGCAACTACAATGCTGATCCATACCTTGTGGTCCTTAAAGAACTTATTTCTCGCGACACCCCTTACATCACATTGCTCGGCCATACTGCAATGGGGATGGACCTGGCACCCCCATTGTCAGCGCGCACAGGAATTCCCCTTGTGACCGACTGCATTGATGTGATGATTGAGGAGTCGCATCTCAGTGTTCAAAGGCAGGTGTATGGTGGAAAGGTAAATGCACATTTGCAGCTGAAGCCAGCAGAACAGTATATCCTGACAATACGCCCTGGATCGTTTACCTACCAGGAAGAGTGGGACAGCTCCGCAACAGTAACTAAATTGCCTGCTCCATCATGGGATGCGCTTCGGGGAAGAAGGTTTATCGGGTACCTTGAGCCCGAGGCCGAAGATGTTGATATTTCCGAGGCCGATATCCTTGTCTCCATTGGTCGGGGCATAGGAAAACCTGAGAACATCGCTGTGGCCGAGGCCTTTGCAGAGGCCATCGGGGCTACTTTGAGCTGTTCAAGGCCCGTGGCCGACAAGGGATGGTTGCCAAAAAGCAGACAGGTGGGAACATCCGGGAAGACCGTGAGACCCAAGGTGTACATCGCCTTGGGCATAAGCGGAGCCTTTCAACACCAAGCTGGGATGAAAAACTCTGGAACCATTATCGCTGTTAATAAGGACCCCAAGGCCCCCATTTTCAAAGTTGCCCATTACGGAATTGTTGCTGATCTTTTCCAGGTATTGCCAGTGCTGACGGAAAAGTTTAAGAAGCAATAGACCAGTAAACGGAACGCTATACTAGCGGAAAGAACAATGGAGAATATCAGCCCTTGTTTGACTGGGAACTGCCACAATGATAAAGAAGTGTGGCCTTTCTGTAGTTGATTGGTGCTTGGCGCATGGTATTGAACGGCAAAGAAAGTGGGAGGTAGATGGGGATTTATGGATTTTAATCTGAGTAAGGAGCAAAGGGATATCGTCCGTGCTGCAAAGGAGTTCGCCCGGGGAGAATTCCCTGACAAGGCACAAGAGTTTGACAGGAATGAGACATTCGATCTGGATCTATGGCGAAAGGCCTGCGAATTGGGTTTTGTTGGTGTTTTTATAGAGGAAAAATACGGTGGTGCCGGCCTGGGTTTTCTCGAGCACTGCCTGATCACTGAAGAGTTCTGGGCCGTTGACCCTGGCATCGGCCAGGCCATACTTTCCACCACATTTGGGTCCGAGCTGCTGAGCCTTTTTGGAAATGACGAGCAAAAGAATCTGGTGCTTCCTCAACTGGTCAGTGGCGAAGCCATTATGGGCACAGCCATAACCGAGCCGGACGCCGGCTCCGATGTAACACAGGCGACCACCACAGCATTTGTGGATGGAGAGTCCTGGGTCATAAATGGCTCCAAGATGTTCACCACAAACGGGAATCTCGCAAAATATGTGTTGGTTTTCTGTTTGACTGATCCCGAGAATCCCTCACGCCATGGCCGGCATAGTTTCATCCTTGTTCCCACCGAGACACCGGGATATGAGTCCAGCAAGATTTACGGAAAGTTGGGTATAAGGGCCTCTGATACAGCTGAGCTTTCCCTCAATGATGTGAGGGTCCCTTTGGAAAATCTGGTTGGTGAGCGGAGAAGGGGCTTTCACCAGCTCATGGCCTTTTTCAATCGCACGAGACTTCATATATGCGCCCAGGCAGTAGGCCTTGCCCGAGGTGCACTGGATGAATGCATCCGACACGTTAAGGAGCGGAGCCAGTTTGGAAAGAAGCTTGCCTCGTTTCAGGTGACCCAGTTCAAGATAGCAGAGATGGCAACATGGATAAGGGCCGCCCGTAACTTGTACTACGAGGCTGCGTGGTCAGTGGACCAGGGAAAAGTGGATCACGCACTTATAGCCATGGCAAAATGGTATTCGGCAGAGATGGCAGTGCGTTGTGCAGATGAAGCGGTACAGTTGCACGGAGGTTATGGCTATATTGATGAGTACAAGGTGCAAAGACTTTACAGGGATGTCAAGATTTTGGAGATATACGAAGGTACCAAGGAAATGGAGAAGACCATAATCAGCAGGACTCTTCTTGGATAAAGGGGGAAGATGACATGGCCCATGGGGACTCAAGAGACATCAAAGAGCTGCAAAGTTTTGCCATGGAGGCAGTACGTACTGCCGGAGAAAAGGCCTTGGGGTTTTACGGCAAAGGGCGAAGGGATGTTAGGTTTGACGAAGCCCTTGTGACGGAGGCCGAATTGGTTTTGAATGATTTTTTTCGCGAGCAATTGAGCATGGCCTTTCCTGATCACCAGATATTTACCAGTGCGTTGTTGGAAGAGGGTTACACACATGAGGAGAAACGATACGTATGGGTCTATGATCCGCTCGATGGGGTGTCAAATTTCCAGGCAGGAATTCCCATATGGGGCGTGTCTTTGGCCTTGCTGGAGAACTTTTGGCCATTGCTGGGTTGTTTTTTTATGCCTTGCACCGGAGAGTTTTTTCATGCAATAGCAGGGCAGGCAGCCTATTGCAGCGGGCAGGTCATAGGGGTGCCGGAAAGAGAGATGGTCAACGACGAAAGCGTGCTTCTGGTGTTTTCCAGGTTTCATAACAGGTTTCGCTCGAGCTTCCCGGGGAAAATGCTGAATTTGGGCTGTACGTCGGCACATGTGTGCTATGTTGCAAGAGGTGGGGCTGACGCTGCTGTATTAGCCAATGAGACATATCAAGATCTGGCTGCCTCGCGAGTAATACTTGAGGCAGCAGGAGGGCGATTTTACCACCTCGACGGCAAGGACATATTTCTGAACGAATATCTGGAAGGGGAGAGGATTGATATTCCTCTTCTTGCAACCGGTCCTGAGCTGTGCAGGGCGATAGGGCCACATTTATCCCGGGTTTAGGTGTCTCTTTTTCGGGTCTCCACCCTAACGACGCTCCACAGATTAACCGTTCAGATCCTTTTTTCCGAAACGGATCCGGGAATGCTAAAAAGGGATGTGGGGGTCGTGCTGGCCTACTGTTGTATTTGATCATTTTTTTGCATATTTTTTGAAAAAGCCTTATGTTCATGCGTTGCGTGATTGTTCTGACTTACGAGGGGATGGTGGAAATGAAACGAGTAATCAAGATGCGGCAGATGTCTGACAATCAGAAGGGTGTGATCAGAAAGGTGTCGGCAACAGGTGACATGGGCAGGAGAATCCGGGAAATGGGGCTAGTGCCGGGAGCGGAAATACAAATACAGGGGCGGGCGCCGTTAAAAGATCCGGTCGCGGTTAAGATCAAGGACTACACACTGACCCTAAGAAATGACGAGGCAAGCTATATAATGGTCGAGGTGGAATCGCCAGGGGGAGCTCTTGAGCAATGAAAAAGAAGATAGTCATAGCCCTTTCGGGAAACCCCAATTCTGGTAAGACAACGGTCTTTAACGCCATCACCGGTGCACATCAACATATTGCAAATTACCCTGGCGTCACGGTTGAAAAAAAGTATGGAACAGTGACCCACAAGGGGGTAGAGATCGAGGTGGTCGACCTGCCTGGGACCTATTCCCTCACCGCCTATTCCATGGAGGAGATTGTTGCAAGGGATTTCTTGCTCAATGAAAGACCTGACCTGGTGGTGGATATCGTGGACGCGTCCAACCTGGACCGAAACCTATACCTTGCGGTTCAGTTCAAGGAAATGGGCGCGCCTTTGATGATCGCGCTGAACATGATAGACGTTGCCGAGTCCCGCGGCATAGAGGTAGATGTGGACAAGCTTTCATCCCTGTTGGGAGTGCCCGTGGTTCCAATGGTGGCGCGGTCCAACAAGGGAATCAAAGAGTTGCTTGATGCCATAGTTGATTATGCCGAAGGTGGGGCGAAGTGGGAGCCAAGTGAGATATCCTACGGTATGGATATTGACCAGGCCCTTGAGAGGATAGCCGGTATTTTGGAAGGCATTGAGGGGCTTGCGGATCGGTACCCCGTAAAGTGGCTTGCACTAAAATGCTTGGAGCGTGACAAGCAGGTACAGGATTTGTTGAAGCCATACCCCCAAGAGTTTGCCAAGATAAACAAGATCTGCGATGAACTGTCCCGCCACGTAATGAGTACTCTTGAAGAAGATGTGGAAGGGATTGTCGCTGATCACCGCTACGGCTATATAGCTGGTATTACTAAGAAGGCAGTCAAAAGAAAGATTGAAGCGCGACTGAACCTGTCAGATCAGATTGACAGATTCCTCACTAACAGGCTCTTGGGTCCGGTCATAATGATAGTGATCCTATACGTTGTGTATGCGATCACGTTTTGGGCAAGCGAGGTACCGGTTTCATGGTTTGAATCGTTTTTTAACGGCTTGAAATATCTGGTCACACTGGTGGTGCCGCCTGGGGACTTAAGATCCTTGCTGGTCTCAGGAATTATTGACGGGGTAGGGGGGGTCATGGGCTTCATACCCCTGATTATGGTGATGTTCTTTGTCATAGCAATCCTGGAAGACTCTGGGTACATGGCAAGGATAGCATATATGCTGGACAGGGTACTTCGTTGGTTCGGACTTCACGGTAACTCCGTGATCGCACTCATTGTAAGCGGCGGCATATCCGGGGGCTGCGCAGTGCCGGGTGTGATGGCCACAAGGACTCTGCGAGACCCCAAAGAAAGAATAGCCACGCTTCTGGTGGTTCCTTTTATGAATTGTGGGGCAAAGTTACCAGTTCTTGCGATGCTTATTGGTGCCTTTTTTGCTATGAACAGGGCAAGGATGCTGTTCTTTTTGACCCTGTTGTCCTGGGTCTTCGCACTGCTGGCTGCCAAGCTGATTCGATCAACCGTGCTGAGGGGACCCAAGACGCCGTTTGTTATGGAGTTGCCCCCGTACAGGGTTCCTACACTTCGGGGCCTTATAATACACTCGTGGGAACGGACCTGGCATTACATCAAGAAGGCCGGCACAATTATACTAGGTATTTCCATCGTGATATGGGCCATGATGACTTACCCTGGCCTATCACCCGAAAAGGCGCGCTCGTTTGAGGAGAATAAGACAAAAGCGGAAATGTCTTTTCTTTCAACCCCTGGAATTGATCAGTGGGTGAAGGACCGCGACGAGCTTCAAAAGCTCAGTAAACTCTATTTGGATTACGCTGGAGCAAGAAGAAAGGGGCGAGAAACTCAACACCAGAAAGCCGTATTGAAAGGACGCCTAGAGAGGCTTGCAGCAGCGGCATATGAATGGAAAGAGAGTCCTTTTGCTACTAAGAATGTTGATCCGAAACTTCTAGCGGCGGCAAGGCAGTACCTTGACTTCAGGGAAAGGGTC
>QMLZ01000057.1 GCA_003646995.1 Deltaproteobacteria bacterium
AGGGTTGACAGGTCAGAAAACGTGACCATCCAACTCCCTGTCCCTCCCCCGCTTTCGTTGACCCTCTTTTTCCTCGCCATTCTAGTCCCCTCGTAGCTTAAATATGAAGCCTTTGAAGTCGAGGTAATAACTCTTCCTCTTTTCCCCGGCTTTTACGCGATAGGGAATAGAGGCGCGGTAATCACAGATGATCTCAACCTGCCGATTAAAGTTCTCGACCCCCTTGATGGCGGTGACTTTTCTCGGCTTTACACCGAAACCATGCGCTACCATTTTCTTATAAAATAGTCCTTTTTTCATGAGATATTTGAACACCGCCAAGGCCCTTTTTGTGGAAAGGATAGCCGCTTTTTTCAACTTGTTTTTGCTGAACAATACTTCTGTGGGGTCAGTATATCCCCTCAGTTCCACTAGACCCGGCACATGCTTCAATACTGGGACTAACTGGTCCAGGTAGCTTTTGCCTGCAGTGGAAAGTATGGTTGAGTCCTTGTCAAAAAGTACTTTGTTGTTTAAAGAAATCACTATTTTTTCACCTTCTGTCTGGACCTTAACGTCCGCCTGTAGACCGTTTCGGAAGGTGATGTTTCTCAGTCTCTCAAAATCCACTTGTTCTTTTTGGAGTGGGGCGGCCCCTACAGTGATATTCATTCCCTTTTTGATGCCTATTACCGAGTGACCACCAGGCTTGAATCCGAATGCCCCCACAAGGGAATTCAGAGCAACACGTTGCCTGTTGGGATCAACAACGGACATGGAGATGAGCAACACGAAAAAGGTGAGGAGCAGCGTCATCAGGTCCGTGTACGTAGTGATCCAACTGTTAGTATTTTGAGGTTGTTCCTCTTTCTGCTTTGCCATGATAATGAATGTTTTCCGCCATGTTTTTGGCACACTGCGTCAAGGGCCAGACCACAAAAATTGATTGAAGGCAGCTGCAATCAACTGATCATGGCTCAAAATCCTTTGTTTGAGCCGACACGTTGGTGCAGACAAAGGCCCACTAGAAACCCTACCTTTTTTCGCGATCTTTAATGAGCAAATGCCGTGCCAGTGGGGGAAAAACACTGGACGAATGTTGAAATCTTTGATTTGTAAGCCATTAATGAAATATATTTTCTAGGTTTAACAATGACACAAAGGAGGTTCAGGGCATGAGAATAAGGATCTCTGTTGGGGATGTGTCCCTTGAGGCGGAGCTCAATGACAGTCCAACGGCAAGGAAAATCGCCTCAATTCTGCCCTTTGAGGCTGGGTTTCAGACCTGGGGGGACGAGATTTACTTTGAGATTCCGGTGACAGCGGAGCTTGAGGCGGATGCTAAGGAGGAGGTATCAATAGGTGATCTGGGCTTCTGGCCGACTGGAAACGCATTTTGCATATTCTTCGGCCCAACCCCCATGAGCCGCGGGGACAAAATAGTGCCGGCCAGTGCCGTGAATGTAGTGGGCAGGGTCTTGGGAGATGCCACAAGACTTAAAGCGGTTATGGGAGAAAATAAGATCCGACTAGAGCTCCTTTAGCCTTTTTGCAAGCAGGGTGAAACGGCTGGATGGTCTTTTGTTTGCTATGGCCCTGGCCACTGCTTCCCTGCTTCCCACCATAACCAGGAGCCTTCGTGCACGTGTTACGGCGGTGTATACTAGGTTACGTTGCAACAGTAAATGGTGTTGACTGAGGATAGGGAATACCACAGCAGGATATTCACTGCCCTGGGACTTATGCACAGAGATGGCGTAGGCAAGGGTAAGGTCTTCAAGGTCCGCTGGCTTATAAAGCACCTCTTTGCCCTCGAAGGACACCACCAGCTCACCTGTAACAGTATCTACCGACTTAACAAAGCCTATGTCTCCATTAAACACTTCCTTTTCATAATCGTTTCTTATCTGCATCACCTTGTCACCTGGTCCAATTCTACGTGAGGCCTTCAGTATTCTCGACCCGGACGGATTGAGGATCTGCTGAAGGCGTCTGTTAAGCTCCTCTGTACCCGCCAGTCCCTTGTGCATGGGGCACAGAACCTGGACGTCTCTTAACGGGTCAAGTGAAAACCTTTTGGGAATTCTCCTTTGGACCAATTCTAGCACGGTCTTCAAAACGAGCTCTGGGTCGCTTCGCTCTATAAAGTAAAAGTCCCCCGGTCCCTTACCCTCAGGGACTGGAAGCGGCATTTTGCCTGAGTTTATTCTATGGGCATTAACAGTTATCATGCTTTGCCTGGCCTGGCGAAAAATTTCTGTAAGTCTAACCACCGGCACCTTGGCGGAATCGACCAAGTCCTTTAAGACATTTCCAGGCCCTACCGAGGGAAGCTGATCCATGTCTCCTACTAGAATTAGCCTCGCCTCCGAGGGTATTGCCCTCAACAGGTGGGCCATTAGAGAGATGTCTATCATGGATGCCTCATCCACAATTACAAGGTCTGCATCCAAGGGCCTTTGTTCATTTCTCTGAAATCCTCCTCCTTCCCATGAAAACTCTAGCAAGCGGTGAATGGTTCTTGCCTGCATTGATGTTGCCTCTGCTAGGCGCTGCGCGGCCCTGCCAGTTGGGGCTGCTAGTTCTATAAGGGCCCCTTTTACCTTAAAAATTTCAATGATCGCTTTGACTATGGTGGTCTTTCCGGTTCCTGGGCCTCCTGTAATTATGAGAACCTTGTCCATCAAGGCATGCTTTATGGCCTCGATTTGTCTAGGTGCAAAGCGGATGTTTATCTTGGTTTTGAGCCAAAGTAACGCCTTGTCAGTGGCTATTTCAGAACCCGAGGCACGAGATCTCAACAGGCGGTCCATATGTTGTGCAACACCGGTCTCTGCCGAGTGGTATTTTCTCAAAAACACAGCTTTTTGGCGGGTGCGCTTTTCATTATAGTTTTCAATGACTATCTCCTGGCGCTGGGCAAGGGAATCAATCGCGCTTAAGACTTGTTCATTTGTCACTTCAAGGAACCCTGAGGCGGATTTTACCAGGAGGTCAAGGGGATAAAATACGTGTCCTTGATCAGCCGCCGCAGACAACCTGAAGACAATACCAGCCTCAAGTCTCTGAGTGGAGCTCTTTTCAAATCCCATCCTAAATGCGATTTTGTCCGCGGTTTTGAATCCTATACCGTGGATATCCTGCGCGAGTCTGTATGGATTCTTGGTTATGACCGCCATGGCCTTGTGTCCGTATTTCCTAATGATCTTTGTCGCCACGGCCGTACCAAGATCGTGGTCTTTCAACAACACCATTAAGGAACTGATTTCCTTTTGTTCCTCCCACGCCCTCTTGATCATCTCGAGGCGTTTTTTCCCCACCCCGTGCACCCTGAGCAGCTCCTGAGGCCTCTTGTCTATTACCTCAAGGGCCTGATCACCAAATTTGGCGACGATTTTTTCGGCTAGCACGGGACCAATGCCTTCAATTAGTCCTGAACGGAGATATTTTATTATGGCCCGTCTACCGTGAGGCAGTTCTTTCTGGTAGGACTCCACCCTAAACCTGCGGCCGAATTTAGGATGAATTTCCCATTTTCCCTGCACTTCTATGGTCTGCCCCGCAAACACATCCCCAATATTTCCCACAATGGTAGCAGGCAATATCTCACCGTTTACTTCCACCTCTGCCACTGCAAATCCTGTTTCGGGATTGGAAAAGGCGACGCGCCTAACTTCGCCTTTTAATTTTTCCATAGGGCACTCCGGGACTTTCTCATGATCGGCCTGTGGGAAAATCAGATGTTTTTCGCGAAAAAGTAAGGGGCGATGATGCTGGGTGTCCGAGCACAACTTGATATGAATATTTACAATCAAACAAACATTTAATAGCATTCGCCCTGCAATAAATAACAGGAGATTTGCCTATGAAGTACAAAGACATTCTCTATGAAATGGATCCTCCACTAGCCTATATTTGCTTGAACAGGCCGGATATCAAGAACGCTTTTACCATTGAGATGCTCGATGGATTGTATCGGGCCCTGCTCCAAGCCGATTCAGATACAACAATAAAGGTTATCATCATAAAGGGAAAAGGCGAAGCCTTTTGTGCAGGTGCCGATATTAGGGACATGTTATCGGGCCAACTCAGGTCTGTTGGAATGAAGAAGTACTTAGCCGAAAAGGTTCAAAGGATACCTCTGCTCCTACAAACCATGAACAAGCCTGTCATTGCATCCATTGATGGTCCGGCATTCGGGGGAGGCTTTGATTTGGCTTTGGCCTGTGACCTACGGATAGCTTCGGAAAGGGCAACTTTTTGCTCTACGGTGGTTAGACTAGGCCTAGCGCCAGGAGGAGGCGGCGCATACTTCTTGCCCCGGCTAGTCGGGTTGAGTAAGGCCATGGAAGTGCTTCTAACAGGGAAAGTACTAAATGCCAAGGAAGCTAAAGAGGCGGGTATCGTAGATAGAGTTGTCCCGACAGATCGTCTTTCCCATGAGTCAGCCGCTCTTGCCGGTGAGATAGCACAGTGGTCGCTGCCGTCAATTATTGCCACTAAGAGAGCCATTTACGACGGGATCAGCTCTGATCTGAAACGTCACCTGGAATTCATGTCTTTACAGTTGGCCGTCCTAACAGAAACAAAGGAGCACCAGGAGTCAGTGAGAAAGGTTGCGCACAAAATAGGTATCAAGACCCTTCCCGATGATTTATGAAATTACATACATTTAAACCTTTTGTACTCATCTGCCGATAGAAAAGTATACACTTCGCCAATTGAAAGTTGGGTCACATCCTGCTGGGATAGTGAGGGGATAACATTGCGCAATTACATCCAAAAAACGAGTCAGAATAATAACTCTTCCATCGAAAGGCTCAAAGAGATTTCATCATGGGTTTCGTCGGTATTGGATCTTGACCAGCTGCTGGAGCTAATAATAGAAAAGGCCACCTTGATGATGCAGGCTAAGGCCAGCTCTTTGCTCCTGTTGGATAAAAAGACAAGAAAGCTTTATTTCAAGGTAGCAACCGGGGAAAAGAAAGACGAGGTAAGAAAATATGAGATAAACCTGGGGCAGGGAATTGCCGGATATGTAGCGGAAAAAGGGGAACCCTTACTGATCCAGGATGTCACCAAAGATCCTCGATGGTACAAGAAGATAAGCGAGTCTACCGGGTTTGAGACAAAGTCCATTGCCTGTGTCCCCATGAAAATGAACGGGGACATTATTGGTGTTGTTGAGATTATCGACAAGGAAGACGGCAGCCCCATTAAGCCTCAGGATATGAGGCTGCTTACTGTTTTTGCTGACCTTGCCTCTCAGGCCATTAGCAGTGCACAGAAAATAGACAAAGTACGCAGGGAAAATCGTGATCTAAGGGAAGAGCTCAGTCAAAAATATCAGATAGTGGGTGAAAGCCCAGCCCTAAAAAAGGTTATCTCGGATGCGTTCAAAGTCGCGAATTCAAAAACGAGTACTATGATCCTTGGGGAGAGTGGTACAGGCAAGGAGCTGCTTGCCAGGCTGATTCACAAAGCGGGTGCGAGAAAAGAAGAACCTTTGGTCATTATCAACTGCGCGGCTCTGCCCGACACTCTTTTGGAAGCGGAGCTTTTCGGATATGAAAAGGGGGCCTTCACTGGGGCCACCTCGCGAAAGATAGGCAAGTTTGAAATTGCAGACGGTGGAACCATATTCCTCGACGAAATTGGAGAGATGAGCCCTGGAATGCAAGCGAAACTCCTGAGGGTCTTGCAGGAGGGGGTATTTTATCGGGTGGGCGGCAATACTCCCATTTCTGTTGATGTAAGGGTAATCTCAGCCACCAACCGGGATATTTCCCAGGAAGTGGAAGAGGGGCGGTTCAGGGAGGATCTTTACTACCGCCTAAACGTGGTCCAAATCCACATGCCTTCTTTGAGGGAAAGGAAGGAAGATATTCCTCTTCTTGCAGAGCACTTCCTAAGCTTGTTCAAGAGGGAAAAGGGGCTACCAGAGCTTAGGATTTCCCGCTCTGCCTTGGAAAAGATGATGAGATACGACTGGCCTGGAAATATCCGGGAGTTGCGCAACGCAATGGAGCGGGCCGTTGTAATGGGCAATGGCAAGGAGATCTTGCCCGAGGATCTGCCTATATTTTCGCCACGCAAGTCTCAGGCAGGGATTACCGTAGGCATGACTTTAAAGGAGGCTGTAGACGCCTTTAAAAAAGAGTTCATTATCCAAAACTTGAGGCACACAGGTGGAAATCGAACAGAAGCTGCAAAGATTATGGGCATTCAAAGGACCTATCTTTCTCGTATGATTTCCAAATACGACCTCAGGCATATATAGGAAAGTGATAGCTGGTAGTAACTGCTGTGGATATAAACGCGACTGGGTCACAATTTAATAGGGCTTGCAGGGCGTTGCTTTGGCTTACCTTGGCTTGTGTTCTCTCATTTCCTTTGGGATGCGCACCCCAAGAGTACCATGTTATGCCAGGGCTTGCTGATCCCACCTTGGACAGAGCCTCCATCAAAACAGTACCCAAGCCCTATACAACACTTGATAATTTGGAACAGCGGACCGACCAGGGAGATTCTATTGATTTGCTTCCAGCATCATTTCAAATCAGTCCTTGTCACGATACTGAAAAGTTGACTGCAAATGGGGATATCTCTCCTCAGGACTATCTTGACAGGGCTCTCGACCTTTGCCAGGTATCCAATAGATGCTGGGAAGAAGGCGATCTTGAAGGGGCCTTGAATGCCTTGGACAGAGCATATCGTCTGATTCTGGAAATTCCTCCTGACAGTGCTCCACGCTTGCTCCAACAAAAGGATGACCTCAGAGTTACCATTTCAAAGCGCATCATAGAAATATATGGCCTTAGGCATTCCAGTGTCCAAGGGTATTGCAAGGCCATACCGCTTGTCATGAATCGCCATATCAGGATTGCCATCAAATCCTTACTGGGGAGAGAAAGGAAATATTTTATCGAAGCGTACAAGCGCTCGGGACGCTACAGGCCGGGTATAGTCAAGGCCTTGCGCAAGGCAGGTCTGCCTGAGGAACTTTCGTGGCTTCCTTTGATAGAAAGTGGCTTTAAGCTTAGGGCCTTGTCAAGGGCCAGGGCACTTGGCCTTTGGCAGTTTATCGCATCTACGGGTTACAAATTTGGCCTAAAGAGGACCCCATGGATAGACGAAAGAATGGACCCGGAAAAATCCACAAAAGCTGCTATAGCCTATCTCAAGGAATTACATGGTATATTCGGCGACTGGACAACGGTACTCGCTGCTTACAACTGCGGAGAGGGAACAGTGCTGAGAAAAATACGCTCTCAGCGAATTAATTACCTAGACAATTTCTGGGATCTCTATGAAACTCTCCCGAGTGAAACGGCTAGTTACGTGCCCAAGTTTCTTGCGGTGCTTCATATTCTAAATAGACCAGAACAGTTCGGGATAAAACTCCCAGAGCCCGATCCACCAGTGCAGTACGAGGAGGTGACCATCAATAGGTCCATCCCTCTTACATTGGTGGCGAGGCTTTTGGATACAAGCCCTCAAGCCATTAAGGATCTGAACCCAGAACTAAGGTATGGAATAACACCTACCTCGAGGTATAGCCTCAAGGTCCCAAAAGGTAAAGCAGGGATTTTTCTTACAAGGTTGGAGAAAATTCCACATTGTTCACCCAAACTGACTCGGACAATAGCATACAGGGTTAGGACTGGGGATTCCCTTTATAGAATTGCCAAGCGGTTTCGGACGACTGTAAGGAACATCGTAGCTCTCAACCACATCAAGAGCCCCGATTATCTAAAGGTTGGAGTTGTTCTCAAGATTCCCGTGGGCTTGAAAAGATCTATTAAACTGGCTCTTGCAGGCTCATCAATTTGAGGCGAACTTGGATCAATCTGACAAGCCTTTTGCTTTGCGCTCAAGCTCGTATCTTTTCTCACTTTTTTTGCACAGCTCCCAGATTATACATTGGGGCCTGAACTTACAGTAACCGCACGGATCAGTACAGGCCTCACAATTATCAAGGCATTCCTGGCAATACCATATGTTCATCTTTTGGCACGATACTACTGCTTCCCGGTCTGGGTGGTTTCGGCAATTGGGCATAATGTTGAATCGTTCCTCCTACACTTTGTACCTTTAGACTCATCAAGGTGTCTAAATAGATCTTGATTCGTATCTCAAAGTTTCTATTAGGTAATTATCATAATTGAATCTGTCAAGGCAGGGACAAGAAATATCTTAAGTAGTTTTTTCTTGCGTCAGCCCAGACCTTTTCATAATGTATACAGAAGGTGGCCACATTGGTCTTGATGCATCCAGGTTTTCTTTCCTCAAACACCACCTCGAGGGTCATGGGCGCGATTTTCACCAGGGATATGCAGGAATGCTACTGCAAATGGCAACGCAGTCGCCAAGGCCGGGCCGTAGAGGCGGCACTGGAGCGGTTAATTGTGTCTCTGATGGACCTTCAGCCCGGGCTTCGAGTCTTGGACATAGGATGCGGATCTGGGAATCACTTGTTACTCTTGAACAGGCTGGGACTGGATGTAAGCGGTGTGGATGCCTCACCGTACATGATCCAAGAGGCGAGGGAAAGGCTTGGGCACCGCTGTGACCTGCGAACATGCAATGCCGAGGATCTTCCGTTTGACGACAATGAGTTTGATATGGTCTTTATGATAAACACCCTTGAGTTTGTAAAGGATCCGCTTCAGGTATTAAGGGAAGCAGGTAGGGTAGCCTCGCGCCAGGTCTTTATTGGGGCGTTTAACAGCCTTTCCTGGACTAATATCACCAACAGGATACAAGGGTTGCTCGGTAACCCAATGTTTAGGAATATGCAATCTTTTACATTGTGGGATTTGAAGGCATTGGTAAAAAGGGCCTTCGGGGAGGTGCCTGTTTCGTGGCAATGCGTGTGCCTGTATCCTCAATTGCTGGACAAAGCAGGCGTTGTATCACAGGCGTGGTGGAAGGGGCAGATGCTTCCTTTCGGCAATTTCTTAGCTCTTAGAGCCACGATGTTTTACACGGTCAGGGCACATACGATCCCTTTGAAAGTAAAGATGGAGGATGCAAGCCAGCCGTTACTCCGGCACGGGTGAGAAGGCACTTTTTAATAAGGGGCCACAGAGCAAGAGTATCCAAGGAGACTGTGACATGAAAGAGGCGTATCTGTTTGAACCACGGGAGGACAAAAAGGTCCAGTGCATGCTTTGCAGCCACCGGTGCATCATAAAGCCCGGAGCCAAGGGCATATGTGGCGTGCGACAAAACTTAGATGGAAAGCTTTTTAGCCTTGTGTACGAAAAGGTTATAGCTAGGCACGTTGATCCAATTGAGAAAAAACCGCTGTTTCATTTTCTACCCGGCACGCTTTCTTATTCCGTCGCCACTGTAGGCTGTAACTTCCGTTGCAGTTTCTGCCAAAATGCTGATATTTCTCAAATGCCGCATGATTCTAATAGGATAATTGGTGAGAGCATAAGTCCAGAGGCCCTTGCATCTGATGCGGAAAGAACAGGTTGTGCAACAATTGCATACACTTATACCGAACCAACGGTATACTTTGAATTGGCAAAAGATACTGCTGAAATTGCGGCTTCTAAAGGGATCAAGAATGTGTTCGTGACAAACGGGTACATGACCAGGGAATGCCTGGAACTCATTTACCCTAATTTGCATGCGGCAAATGTGGATCTAAAATCATTTTCTGACAAATTTTACAAAGAACTGTGTAATGCGAGGCTGCAACCGGTCTTGGATACCATTGTGATGATGAAAAAGCAGGGTGTTTGGGTAGAGGTGACTACCCTTATAATACCAGGAAGAAATGATTCCCCACAGGAACTGCGGGAAATTGCCCGGTTTCTTGCGGACCTCGACCCAGATATACCCTGGCACGTAAGCCGTTTTCATCCAACTTATAGACTTACGGATGTACCTCCTACGCCGCCTCGGACCGTAAGAATGGCAAGGGATATCGGCTACGAGGCAGGACTTCATTATGTTTACACCGGCAACCTTCCCGGCGATGAGGGGGAGCACACAAAATGCCACCAATGTGGCGCGCCTCTCATTGATCGATTTGGATTTTATGTGAGAAATAACAGGGTCAAGGATAATAAGTGCCCCTCGTGCGGGATACCAATACCGGGGGTCTGGTGAATTGATTTGATTTTCTCACCAGCGGCTGCTAAGCTGCCCATAGGCTGGGGATGGCTCCAAAAAAGGGTTTTTCCTAGCATGCTCCCCGCTGAAAACCCTTGGCCTTCTTCCTTTCAGCGGGGGCAAAAAACGGAAGGCTACTGAGGTATTGGAACAGGGATAAGTGTACGAGAGGAAAGGGTTACATGAAAAAGCACGATGAAGTGGCAGCAAAGATAACAAAAGAAATTATTATTAAGCTGATAGAAGTTGGGAGGCTGTCTTTAAGCTCCTTTGATGAGGCGTGGAAGCAAGTTTTTGAAACTGTGCGCGGGTCAATTAATATCGATGGAGACTAGTTGGCTCATAAACTTCTAATAGAGCACCTTGACGAGAAACAGCCCCTTTGAGGGCGCTTTCATGCCTGCTCTCTTCCTATCCCTTGATTCTAATATTCGCCTAAAGTCCTGCACCTTGATCTTTCCTAATCCCACCGAAACCACTGTACCTACGATGTTTCTGACCATGTGCCGTAGAAAACCATCTGCCTCGTAAAGCATCAAAATTCTCGATGGATTTGTCCCGTGTGCTATCTCGGCCCTGAATACCGTTCGAACAGGATTACGGTTAGAGCTGCCAGAAGAGCGGAAGGCCGAGAAGTCATGTGTGCCCTTTACAATTGAAAGGCATTGGGCCATTGCCTTAGTCTCCAGGGCCACGGGGATATGCCATTCATACCTTCGGGCAAAGATATCAGGCTGCTGGGCATTGAGAATTCTATAGACATAGATCTTGCGCTTGGCATGGTAACGTGAATGAAAGTGACAGGGTACTTCCTCTGCCAGAAGAACTCGAATATCCTCAGGAAGAAGGGAGTTCAGTCCTTTCCTTAAGTCTTGTACGGGTATGGGAGAGTGGATGGCAAAATTGCATACCTGACCCAGGGCATGCACCCCTGAATCGGTCCTCCCTGCCCCTATGACCCTGACCTCATGGCAGACAATCTTACTGGCTGCCTGTTCAAGGACTTCTTGGATACTTATTTGGCCCACTTGTCTTTGCCAGCCGTGGTACCTTGTGCCCTCGTAGGCAAGAGTAAGCCTGATATTGCGCTGGGCCAAATTACATACCTCCTTAGGCAACTACACACTCGAGCGGTTAGCTGAAGAGTCCCCTAAATGGCCCTTACATGGTGCGCCGGCCAGAAAAAGCCACTGGACAAGCAAAAAAAGAGCCCTTTCAGGGCTCTTCATTTAATGGAAAATAGCGATAAGATGATCCCGAAATCCCTGACTTAGCGCTTGGAATATTGGAACCTAGCCCGTGCGCCACGTTGACCGTATTTTTTCCTTTCTTTCATTCTCGGATCTCTGGTGAGGAATCCCCCGCGTTTTAAAGAGTCTCGCAATTCAGGATCGATAGTCACCAGAGCACGGCTAATCCCATGTCGGATGGCGCCCGCTTGTCCCGAAATCCCGCCGCCTTTGACATTCACTTTGATATCGAACTGACCTTCTTTTTCAGTTATTTTCAAGGGCTCCAGGACCATTACCCGGTCGGTTTCTCGTGTAAGATATTCTTCCATAGGACGATTGTTGACTATAATCTTTCCAGATCCAGGCTTCATCCAGATCCGTGCTACTGCGGTTTTTCTTTTTCCTACGGCGTGAACAAGTTGCTGGGCCATTTATATCTCCAACTCCTGTGGTTTTTGTGCCTCATGGGGATGATCGGGGCCTGCATAAATTTTAAGCTTCTTAAGCTGTCGTCTACCCAAGCTGTTCTTGGGCAGCATGCCCCTTACCGCATGGCGCAGGATTTCTTCGGGTTTTGTCTCGAGCAATTTTTTTGCTGAGCGTTTCTTCAAACCTCCCATGTATCCGCTGTGACGATAATAAAACTTATTATCCCACTTTTTTCCAGTGAGGACAACTTTATCCGCATTTACCACCACAATGAAGTCGCCTGTGTCCGCATGGGGGGTAAAGATAGGTTTGTGTTTCCCACGAAGGCGCATCGCGATCTGGGTCGCAAGCCTACCCAAAACCTTGTCCTTTGCGTCCACCAAGTACCACTTCTTGTCAACTTCAGCTTCTTTTGCTATAAATGTTTTCATAATCCTTACACCACCCTAAAAGATCCAAAGCTATTCTTTTACGGAATGCCTTGCACAATGTCAAGTAAATTGTTTTAAAAACCTATTGACAAGGCGCGTCGGCGTTGCTATTTATATTTTGTATTAAGCGCCTGTAGCTCAGTTGGATAGAGCGCCGGGCTTCGAACCCGTAGGCCGCAGGTTCGAGTCCTGCCAGGCGCGCCAGAAGATAACTGACTGGTAGGTTTTGGTCTCAAGGGCGTGTAGCTCAGCTGGTAGAGCAGTTGACTCTTAATCAATTGGTCGGGGGTTCGATCCCTCCCACGCCCACCAGGAAAATCAACAGGCTTGCAGCCCAGTGCTGCAAGCCTTGTTTCATTTGAAAGCAGGGAATGAAAATAGGCGCGTTTTTGGTCCTTGGTTAAAAGCGGAATATTAACCCCGCGTGGGATTGAAACTGTATGAGAATATCTTGGCTGGTTGTAATGTAACAGCCATGGGAACTAGAGCAGAATATCTTTGTCTGGCCTCCCATGAAGGTTCCAAAACCCCTACCTTCTACCATGAATCCAATATGCTTGGTAATGTAGTACTTCAGTCCTATGCCAACTCCCATTGAAAATTTAAGCTCATCATCGTAGCTAGATTTCTTGGGATCAAAGTAAGTTGCTCCAATGCTGGCTATTACGTATGGCCGGAATTTATCCGTATGGTACCAGCTATAGGTGCTGCCAAAATGAAAATAGTTAATGGAAAATTTCAAATCTTGATTGGGGTTGGCAGGATTGTCTATTTTCGTATCCTGTCTCATCCATAGAAATTCAAAATAGGAGTCAGGATTAAAATCAACATCTACCGCTAAGCCATAACAGATGTCCTCATCAATATCTAAATCTTTCCCATTTTGTTCATTTTGAAAGGTTCCTCCCGCCTGTAAACCGAGCAGTGGGATGACTTCAAAGCCCCGATCAAAGCCCATGCATACGCTGACCGACAACAGCCACAACGCACACGTGGCTACCCCCAGCTTGAGGGAAGTGATCATTGGCATTTTGGCCTCATCACTCTGCATCTTATATATGTACCCTAAGGACTGGATACACGGAAACCGAATAGCTAGCTTGGTTTTCTATTGAGTGTTTTGACCTGCTAAAGTAATACAAAAGTAAGGTATATGACAATAGAAAATCAGAAAGCTCCATGTCCCTCGCCCATAAACCGCAAGCTAGAGAAAAAAGATATGGCTAGTTTATCGGTCACACAGGGCACTGGACAGATTAAAGGTGCTGCAGCAGCCTTGGCAACTTGCCAAATTCAGGTAAACTCACTATGTAGTAAAGCGATTCGTAAGAGAGTCTCTCTTGGCAGGATTTATGGAAGTGCTCATGCTGTAATTTAGAAAATACTAAGTGAGGAGAATTTGCCATGAATTCTAAAAGCGAAAAAAATTTAGCCATCGCTTTTGCCGCCGAGTCAAAGGCTGCAGCCAGAAATGCCGCCTTTGCTCAGAAGGCCGAAACGGAAGGCTATAAGCAGATTGCCCGCCTTTTCAGGGCGGTTTCTGATGCTGAATCGGTTCATGCCAGGCG
>QMLZ01000058.1 GCA_003646995.1 Deltaproteobacteria bacterium
AAGCTTGGCTCCAAAAAAATAGCCCTGTTCGGTCAAAATGATGACTACGGTAAAATGGCCATGGTGGGTGTAAAGAAGGCAATTGCAGAGGCAGGGGGCAAGGCAAAGCTGGTGAGATTTGTTCCTTACGAGGTGACTGAAAGGGCCCTGGGAACCCACGCCCTTAGGTTGAAAGAGTCAGGAGCGGATACTGTTGTCATTTATACTACACCAACCCACGGTGCCCTCATAGTCAAAGAGATGGCCAAGATTGGGTACCGGCCAAAAGTATTGGCCACATTCACCTTGGGTGACCCCATCATGTACCGTATTGCCGGAAAGGCGTGGGAAGGTACATACATAGCCCTTCCGGGCAATTCGGGTGTGCCTGGCGTTGACCCCGAAGCAACCCGGCTTGCCGACATTTTAAAGAAATTCAATCCCAAGATAAAAGGGAAGGAATATCTGGCTGTGTTTGGGGCGGTTTCAATGATCCAATTTGTTCAAGGGTTGAGAAACGCGGGGGCAAATCCGACTCCTGAGTCTTTGATAAAAGGCATGGAAAAGATCAAGAACTGGAAGCCCGAGGGTGTTGGAGCTCCTGTAACTTACTCGCCAACGAGGCACCACGGTGTAAATGCCTCTCGCATGGGACAGGCAAGGGGCGGAAAGCATGTGCCTATCGAAGACTTTGAGATTTACGCTCCAAGGTTCTAATGACTATGGCACTATTAGAAGTAAGCAATCTTGCCATAAGTTTCGGTGGTATCCAGGCCCTTTCGGGTATAGATGTATTCATCGAGCCTCAGGAGATCCTCACGGTGATAGGCCCGAACGGGTCTGGAAAAACAACGTTGTTCAATTGCATCTCGGGTGTATATCACCCTGACAATGGAAAAATCCTGTTTAGGGGAGAGAGCCTCCTCGGGCTCTCTCCCGATGCTGTTGCAAAACGGGGCATCGCCCGCACCTTCCAGAATCTCCGCCTATTCATGCACATGACTGTCCTCGACAATTTGATGCTTGGTCGCCACGTCAAATTTCGAAAAAACCCGGTGAACGTGTTCCTAAGGCTACGGGGGGAGGAACTGAAACATCGGGAGGTGGTCGAGGAAATCATAGAATTCCTTGATCTCCAGGCATATAGGCAATCACGGGTTTCTGATTGCCCATACGGAGTGCAAAAACGCGTAGAGGTGGGCAGGGCGCTCGCAATGGAGCCCGAATTACTTTTGCTTGACGAACCCATAGCAGGACTCACCTCTGAAGAAAAGGAAGAAACGGCTTACAGGATCACAGAGATACGGGGACGATATAGAACTGCAATCTTGCTGGTCGAGCACGATCTCAGGATTGCATCAAAACTGGCCGACAGGATGATCGCCTTGGATTATGGCGAAAAAATAGCCGAGGGAAGCCCGGAAGATGTCCAAAAGACACCCGAGGTAGTCAGGGCGTACCTGGGCGAAGACTAAGGTTATTAGGCCTTCTGAGAGCTAGCTTATGACACCTCTTTTAAAGATTACAAGCATTGAAACCCTTTACTATGATCGCATTTATGCCCTGCAGGGATTATCATTGCAGGTCAAGGAAAAAGAGATCTTTACTGTTCTCGGCCCCAATGGAGCCGGCAAGACCACCTTGCTAAAGACAATTGCCGGACTGCTTAAAGACCAGCCCAAAAAGGGAACCATAGAGTTCATGGGCAAGAAGATCCATCGGCAGCCACCAGAGCATATCTCTCGCCTAGGGATCGTTTACGTGCCCGAAGACAGAGGCTTGTTCCGCGAACTTACCGTGGCAGAGAATCTTGACCTTGGATGCTGGGGTAGAAGGGATCCAGAGATAGAGAAAGACTACGAGTTTATTTATGGGCTTTTCCCTATCTTGAAAACCCGAGCCACTCAACAGGCCGAAACCCTCTCCGGGGGCGAACAACAAATGCTGGCCATGGCCAGGGCAATGTTAAGAAGGCCGAAATTACTCATGCTTGATGAACCATCCTTAGGACTAGCCCCCAAGATTGCCCGCATAGTCTATGATGCCCTTGACGTCATACGACAGCGCGGAACCACCATCCTCCTTGTAGAGCAAAACGCCAAAATGGCTCTTAAGATAGCTGACTATGGTTACATCATGGAATCTGGACGCATAGTACTGGAGGGCACCTCCAAAGAACTCCAAGAGAACGAAGACGTCCAGGAATTGTACCTGGGTCTGGGTGGAGAGACCATATCGCCCAAGGGCTGGCGTTTGTATAAGAAAAGGAGGACATGGTAATGAATTACAAGGCAACAATTTTGCCGGAGCTTTTCTTCCGGCAGGTCGAGAAGTATGGCGACAAGGTTGCCCTCAGAAGAAAGGAATACGGCATCTGGAACCGTATTTCGTGGAAAGAATATGGCCAAAAGGTAAAGGAAGTGGCCGCCTCACTCATAGCGGCAGGCCTGGAGCCCGGCGACAGGGTTGCCATTCTCGGTGATAACAGGCCAGAGTGGCTCATATGCCATCTCGCCACCATGAGTATTGGATGTGTAACATGTGGGGTTTATTCAACCTCTGCCGCAGAGGAAGTAGCTTATGTTGTAGGCCATTCTGAGTCTAAGATACTTTTCGTGGAAAACGAAGAGCAGGTAGACAAGGTCCTTGAAATAGAGGACCAGCTTCCAACAAAAGAAGTTGTAGTCTGGGATCCCAAGGGTCTATGGGGCTTCTCACATCCTGGAATAATCTTTTATGACCAATTCATATCCCGTGGCAAACAGTATTTAGCCGAGCATCCTGACTGTGTGTTCGAGCGGCTAAAAAATATAGACCCCGATGACGTTGCTATGATGATTTACACCTCGGGCACCACGGGCAGGCCCAAAGGAGCCATGATCACCCACGACAATATCATGGCCATAACAGAATCCTTTACCAAGGTTATTGCCGTTTCCCACGAGGACGAACTCCTTTCCTACCTTCCGCTGGCCCACATATACGAAAATATTATCTCAGTGTTCCAAGGTATATGGTCCGGCGGCACGGTAAACTTCGTAGAAAGCATGGATACCTTGGCTCAAAACCTTAGGGAAGTCTCTCCCACTGTATTTGCAAGCGTACCCCGCATATGGGAAAAATTCGCCTCCATGATAGAAATCCGCATGTCGGATTCTACTCCGCTAAAGAAACTCGCTTACAAAACAGCCATCGGGGTTGGCCTAAAATATGTCAACACCAAAAAAGGGACACGGGAACGCTTATTGTGGTCACTGCTTTATTGGCCGCTCTACGCGCTGGTGCTGTACCATTTGAGGCGCCAAGTGGGGCTTGAACGGGTAAAATGGGCAGTGTGTGGAGCCGCCCCTGCCTCTCCGGAGCTTTTCCAGTACTTCAATGCGCTTGGAGTACCACTGAGGGAAGGTTACGGACAAACAGAGTCAACAGGCATCATTGCAGTGCAACGCATTGACCGGCCACGTTGGGGCTATGTGGGCGAGCCCATCCCTGGAGTAGAGGTGAAGATTGCAGAGGACGGCGAGATTCTTGCCCGCGGCCGTGGGGTTTTTAAGGGTTACTTCAAGGCCCCGCAGCTCACAGCGGAAACGCTCAAGGATGGGTGGCTCCACACCGGAGATGTGGGAGCGGTGGACGAAGGTTATGTCAAGATACTCGATCGAAAGAAGGACATAATCATTACTGCCGGCGGAAAGAATATCACACCTGCTTTCATAGAAAACAAACTTAAGTTTAGTCCTTACATTCAGGATGCTGTTGTAATAGGCGATGGCAGAAAATACCTGACAGCCCTCATTTTGATTGATGAGGACAATGTAACTAAGTACGCCCAAGACAACCGTATTCCATTTACCACTTTTGCCGACCTCACTCAGAGGCCGGAGATCAAGAAGTTAATAGGTGGAGAAGTCGCCAAGGTAAACAAGACCCTTGCCAAGGTGGAAACCATCAAGAAGTTTGCGCTGCTTCCCAGACGTTTTTATGAAGAGGATGGTGATGTAACCCCCACAAAGAAAGTAAAGAGACGTTTTTTAGAGAAGCGTTACGCCGATCTTATAGAGTCAATGTATAAGGGATAGCAAATCATGGACCTGATCGAAAGTTATAAGGAAGAGTTAAAGCTGATACGGAAACCATGGACCAAGGTGTGGGTGGCGGTATTGCTGGCCTTCTTGGTATTGTTGCCTTGGTATGCCCCCGAACACACTGTATACATTGCTTCCATAATTCTTATCTATGCTGTGGGGGTAGAAGGCCAAAACCTGCTGATCGGGTATACAGGACAAATATCATTTGGCCAAAACGGTTTCCTAGCAATAGGAGCTTTTACCTTCGGCCATCTCGCTCAACTAGGTGTTCCATGGCCTATTGGGATGATTGTCGGGGGCCTGGCTGCCGGACTCTTCGGCCTGGTAGTGGGCTTTCCATCACTGCGTTTAAAAGGCCCGTACCTGGCGATTGCAACCATGGGCTTTGGGATAGCCGTGTACCAGATATTCGTAAACTCTGAGATACTGTCCGGCGGCCGCATGGGGCTCGTTATTCACAAAATGGAGCCGCTATTCGGCCTTTCTGCCATTAATTTCAACTATTATTTCAATTTCTTTATTGCGGCGATTTTTACTCTTCTTACATACAATATCATCTCCTCATACATGGGCAGGGCCTTTATAGCTATCAGGGATAACGATATTGCTGCTGAAGTAATAGGAGTGAACCTAACAAGGTACAAGCTCTTATCATTTTTCATCAGCTCCTTTTACACCGGTGTCCAAGGTGCCCTTTATGGGCTTTTTATGGGCTACCTTGAGCCCAATATGTTCACTTTTATGGAATCAATAACACTTTTCGTGGCCGTGATCATCGGGGGCCTGGCCTCTGTTGAAGGATCCATTATGGGAGCGGCATTTGTCATCTTGGTCCCCCAGTTGCTTAGTGAATACAAGGAACTCGTTCCAGTGGTCTACGGCGTCACCATATTGATCATCTTGATCTTCGAACCGCTGGGGTTATATGGTCGGTGGTTCAAGATGCGACTGTATTTCAGGAACTGGCCGTTCAGATAAACAAGAAAGAAGTTAAGAGCCGATAGGGATTTAGTTTTAGATTTCGATATTAATTTGCTGTTTCACCTTAGCGTCCTTGGCGCTTCCCTGGAGATGAATTATGAGATTTTTGCAATATGTTATTTCTGGTCTTGCATCTGGAAGTATTTACGCATTGGTAGCCCTGGGCCTTGCCCTTATTTACCGCGCCAATCGTGTACTTAACTTCGCACACGGAGACATGGCCACTGCAGGGACCTTCTTTGCATTTATCCTCATGGGTATGCAAGTTCCCTTCGGCTTTTCTTCTACCCTCGGGCTCCTTTTCGGTTTTGCGATAGCAGTACTTTTCTATTACTGCGTGCTCATCCCGGCCCAGCGCAGGGAGGCGACCCAACTAGGGCAAATAATCCTGACCCTGGGATTCGGGCTTATCCTTCAAGGTGCGATTTCTTATTTCGGTGGGACAGAGCCACAGATGTTCCCATTTCCGTTGTCGGACGCCACCACATACAGACTAGGCACCTTAATTTTTGACCAGTTGAGCCTGGGAACACTGGCAGTGGGCATAGTAGCAAGCTTGCTTTTTTATCTCCTGATTCAAAAGACCCGGATCGGCCTTGCCATGAGAGCAACTTCGGAAAATCTCCCTGCGGCACAAACCATGGGGATTCCAACCCGGAAGATCCTCGCCTTGAGCTGGGGCCTGGCCGCCTTCTTGGGGGTTCTAGCGGGGATATTTCTTGCACCAGCCCTCTTGCTGGACCCCTTCTTCATGCTAGAGCCATTTCTTAAGGGCTTTGCGGCCGCCATCCTGGGTGGACTTAACAGCCTGCCCGGCGCTATCATAGGAGGCCTTATCCTTGGAATCTCGGAGAGCTTGGCCGGTGCTTATATCTCCGTGGCATTCAAGAATACTTTTGCCTTCTTAATCATCATACTGGTTCTGCTCGTCAGGCCAGAAGGGTTGCTGGGGGAGGAATTCAAGGAAAGAGTATAAGAACAACCTTAACCCAAGGCGAATGGGATAAATTACCGCCCGAAGGGAGGGATAACAAGGATGGAGCTTAATGAATCTGTTGCAGTGGTTACAGGTGGGGCCTCTGGCCTTGGGGAAGCCTGTGTCCGCATGTTCGCTGAAAATGGTGCCAGTGTGGTAATTCTAGATCTGGCCCCTGAAAGGGGTGAGCAAATAGCATCTGAAATCGGAGCCCAAGCACTCTTTGTTAAGACCGATGTGACCGATGAAGAAAATGTCATGGAGGCCATTAATTTGGCTGGAAATAAATTCGGAGCTATCCATATTGCAGTTAATTGCGCTGGAATAGGGATTCCTGCCAAAGTGCTTGGCAAAGATGGCCCCATGTCAATGGGTGATTTTGAAAAGGTCATGAAGGTAAACCTGACAGGTACCATGAATATTATTAGACTGGCAGCCCAGAAGATGGCCCAGAACTCACCCAATAAAGAAGGTGAAAGGGGCGTGATTATAAATACCTCTTCCATTGCCGCGTGGGAAGGTCAGATAGGCCAAGCTTCATACAGTGCGTCAAAAGCAGCGATTACAGGCATTACCTTGCCCATTGCCCGGGAATTTGCAGAATTGGGCATTAGGGTCATGACCATCGCACCAGGGCTTTTCGATACTCCCATGCTCCGCGGATTGCCGGACAAGGTGAAAGAATCTCTCGCCAAGATGGTGCCTTTTCCTTCCAGATTTGGCAGACCATTTGAGTTTGCCATGTTAGCAAAGCACATCGTTGAAAATCCGATGCTTAATGCTTCCACAATACGTCTTGACGCGGCACTTCGTATGGCCGGAAAGTAAGGAAGGTTAGGGGGTACCAGGCCGCTCAATACAAGCCCATGGATTTTGACCTCAGAGAAGAACACAAAATGATCCGGGACATGACCCGGGACTTCGCTCGCAACATTATCAGGCCTCGGTCTGAACAGATCGAGCGTACAGGCGAATATCCCTATGATATTATGGAGCAAATGTCCGAATTGGGGATGATGGGCATTCCATTCCCCGAAAAGTATGGTGGAAGCGGCGGAGACTGGGTTGGCATGCACCTTTGCATTGAGGAAATCTCTTGGGGCGACATGACGCTCGGCGCGTTGCTGGATGTTACAACCAGCGTAGTGGGACAAGAGCTTTATGTGTTTGGCAGTGAAGGTCAAAAGCATAAATGGCTTATCCCTATCGCCAAGGGCAAGGAAATTGGAGCCTTCGGGCTTACAGAGCCAAACGCCGGCTCTGACGCAGCATCCATAAAAACAAAGGCAACACACCAGGGCCACGAATGGGTATTGAACGGTACAAAACAGTTTATCACCAATATTGGGTTGGACAACGCCTCCATTATGCTAGCAGCAGCAGTAACAGAAAAAAGGCCAAGAGGAAAGAACGTCATCTCGGCATTTATTGTGCCCAAAGAAGCGCCTGGCTTCCGCCTCGGAAAGAGGTACGACAAAATCTCTTGGCACGGCTCTGCAACCCATGAAGTTATATTGGAAGAGTGCCGGATTCCTGAGGAAAATCTTTTGGGTGATCCCAAAAGAGGATTTGCCCAGCATCTCGAGGTGTTGCAAACCGGCCGCATAAGCATAGCTGCCATTGCTGTGGGCATGGCCCAGGCATGCCTCGACGAATCACTGAGATACGCAAGAGAGAGGATCCAATTTGGCCAACCAATATTTAAATTCCAGGCAATCCAATTCAAGTTGGCTGACATGGCCGTGTCCATAGAACTTGCAAGAAACCAATACCTCAAAGCGGCCTGGCTTAAGGACCAACGTAGGAATCATACGTTCGAGGCGACCGTCGCCAAGGTTTATGCTTCAGAGATGGCCGAAAAAGTGGCGAGCGATGCAGTGCAAATCCATGGTGGCTACGGATACATGAGTGAGTATGTTGTATCTCGTATTTATAAAGGAGCAAAGGTGCTCCAGATAGTGGAAGGGACATCCGAGGTCCAGAGAATAATAATCGGGCGAATTCTTGGCTCCCTTTAAAGCAATTCAATGGAGGAAAAAATGAGAGAAGTGGCCGTATTAGGTGTAGCAATGACCAAATTCGGTGTATCAGAGAAAACCAATCTGGAGATGTTTGCAGAAGCAGGGCTTGAGGCCATGGCCAGATCAAAAGTAGAGCCAGGAGATATCCAGGCCCTTTTTTTCGGCAATTGTCTCGGCGGCTTCGAAGAGGGCCAGCTACACATGGCACCATTTGCCCATTCTGAATTGGGGCTTCCCGTTTCTGCGCCGGCTGTTCGTTTCGAGTGCGCTTGCGCGACAGCTACTGTGGCAATCAGGCAAGCTGCTTTGCTTGTTGCCGGAGGGATTTATGATCTCGTGCTGGCAGGAGGCACAGAAAGGGCCACTATTATGGGTACGCCGCTTGCCACCCGGACCTTTGCCATGGCATCCCAAGCCCTCCATGAGTCTACTGCAGGAATAACCTTCCCTGGAGTGTTTGCCATGGCTGCTCACATGTATGCAGCTAAATACGGCATAGGACTTAATGAGTTGAAAAGGCACATGGCAGAAGTTGCAGTGAAAAATCACCGCCATGGGGCCCTGAATCCAAAGGCTCACTTCCAAAAAGAGATAGACGTGGACACGGTGCTAAACAGCATGATGGTGGCAGATCCGCTTCAATTATTTGACTGCTGTCCCTTTTCAGATGGAGCCGCGGCGGTTGTAATTGCAGAGGCAAGCAAGGCTAGAGACCTCGTTAAAAAACCTATTTACATCGCGGGGATGGGCCAGGCTGCATCAGGCGCCCTTTACTTACAGCAGGACATAACTAGAGTCAGGGCCAGAGAGGAGGCTGCCCGGCAAGCCTATTCCCAGGCAGGTCTACGTCCGGCTGATGTAGACGTTGTGGAACTGCATGACTGTTTCACCATTGCCGAGATCTTGGCCATTGAAAGCCTTGGTTTCTACGAATTCGGCAAGGGCTATGAGGCCGCAACAAGGGGGGAAACCACCTTTGGTGGCAAGGTAGTGATAAATCCGTCAGGCGGGTTAAAGGCAAAAGGTCATCCCATAGGAGCCACGGGCGCAGCACAAGTGACAGAAATCGTGGAGCAATTGCGGGGAGAGTGCGGTGAGCGCCAGGTGGAAGGTGCACGAATTGGGTTCGTAGATACCCTTGGCGGAGATCTAGGAACCGTATGCAACATAATTTTGAGGAGTTGACAAATGGCATACTCTATTCCTTATACCAAGTACCAAAAAAATCTAAAAGAGGGCCGGTTCATAGGTCTTAAATGCTCCAAATGTGGTGCGATCAATTTTCCTCCCATGGGCATATGCCGGGAGTGTAGCGGATCCGAACTTGAGGAAACCTCGCTGAACGGTGAGGGAACCATCCGCACTTTCACGGTCATCCGGGTTGCCCCGGAGGGGCGCAAACCACCCTATATCATAGTCATGGTTGAACTGGACGAAGGGCCATATGTCATTGGCAACCTTCAAGGGCTGGACCCCGATAATGCGGGTATGGACCTCATTGGTAAAAAGGTGCGCATGGGTACTGTTCAAGTACAGGGGGATGTTTATTCACTGGGAGAGGCACTGGTACCAGCATTCAGTTTAATTTAACATCTCCTGTGTTTTTGTCGGAAATAATGAGTGCCCGGCTACAAGAAAAATTTATCGGTGCCATGATCGGCAGCGCCCTGGGTGATGCCATAGGTGAGCTTGCCTTCCAGTATCATACGAAAAATGCACTTCTAAAAGCAGTTCACAGATCCTCAATACTTCGCTACACAGACGACACAGCCATGGCCATTGGGCTGGCCGAATCCCTTGTGGAACGGGGTGATGTGGACCAAGAGCACATCGGTGAGAGGTTCCGCTTTAATTACGAAGCTGAACCCTGGCGCGGATATGCCTCTGGCCCACCCACCATTTTTTCCTTGGTGAGCCGTAGGAACGTAAGATATGTGGAAGCAGCCAGAAGTCTATTCGGCGGGGAAGGTTCTTTAGGAAATGGTGCCGCAATGCGTATAGTGCCTGTGGGCATCTTCTTCCACGGAAGCAATCATCTGCTTGAAAAGGCCCGTCAGTCAGCAGAGGTAACTCATGCCCATCCCGTCGGTATGGACGGAGCAGCAATCCAGGCCATGGCAATCTCTATGGCCGTTGATATGGACCCCTCCGAAGCCTTCTCTTGGCCTGAAATGCTCAACAACCTTATCAAGGAGGCAAAGACCAAGGAAATTAAAGAAAAGTTGACAGAGGTGAAGAACCTCCTTGATCAGAGAAGTTCTCCGGAGAATGCTGCCCGCAAAATCGGTCGATCAGTTGCCGTTCATGAGTCCATGCCCTTTGCCATTTACTCATTTTTGCGGCATCCTGAATCCTTTGATTCTTGCTTAATGTGCGCGGTCCTCAACGGCGGAGACCGCGACACCCTTGGTGCGATGGCAGGTGCGATTTCAGGAGCTTATCTTGGAATAGGGGATATACCGGGCGAATGGATCTCCCGCTTGGAAAACCGTGGATATATCCAAGAACTGGCAACCAAGCTTTATACCATTCATTCGGGGAGCACAACCTGACAACACCGGGCCTTGCCTAATAAATAACAGCAATGAATTATAACTCTCACAATCCCATAAATTTTGCCGCCACATATTTCATGATCTCATTTGTTCCGGCGAATATGGAAAGCACGCGCGTATCCCTCCAGGCTCTGGCTATCGGGTATTCCTCGCAGTATCCATAACCACCATGAAGTTGAACGCACCCGTCTGCCACCCGCATCGCCATTTCTGTTGTCCAGTACTTGGCCATTGATACTTCCACCACGATGTTTTTCCCTTCCATATGATCAACGATGAGCTTATCAAGAAAAGTCCGGCCAAGCTTGACCTCAGTTGCCATTTCCACCAGTCTGAACTGGGTATTCTGGAATTTTGAAATGGGTCTTCCAAAGGCCTTTCGCTCTTTGCAGTATTTGATTGTCATATCCAGCATGTTCTCAGCACCTGCGACCGCGGCTATTGCGCACATAAGCCTTTCTTGCTGCAGCTTTTCCATCATCATCATGAAACCACCACCCTTTTGTCCGAGGCGGTTTCGCTTCGGGATACGGCAGTCTTCAAAAAAGAGTTCTGCCGTATCCTGGCTATGCCATCCAACCTTCTTGATTTTCTTTCCCTTTTCAAATCCAGGAGTCCCTGCCTCTACCAAATACAGGTCAATGGCCTCGTAAGGGTTCTCCACATTTGGATCCCGCGCTGCCAGCACCACAAGGTCGCAGTTAAGCCCATTGCTGATAAAGGTTTTCTGACCATTGATAACAACCCAGTCACCTTCTTCCACGGCCGTAGTCCTAATGGCCGCCAAGTCACTACCTGTATTGGGCTCTGTCATTGCAATGGCAGTAATAATCTCTCCGGATACACACTTAGGAAGATACTTCTTCTTGAGTTCCTCAGAAGCAAAAGATGTTATGTAAGGCACAACCACGTCACTATGCAACGGCGCAGTAAGTCCCGTGTGGTTGGTTCTTACCAGTTCTTCTGCTAGGACCACCGAATAAAGAAAGTCTGCCCCAGCTCCACCATATTCTTCTGGTACTTGCATACACAAAAATCCCTGTTCCCCCATCTTACGCCATACGCTTTTAGGCACGATACCAGCTTCTTCCCACTCATCTACGTAAGGAATAACCTCCTTTTCAAAGAACCTGCGCACTGCTTCCCTAAAAATCCTGTGTTCTTCAGTATATTTGATAATTTCCATTGACGAGGCCTCCCCTATAGAATCTATCTTCCCGCCCTTACGGCCAATCTCCCGGCTTGGCTCTCAAGAAAATATTGCAAGGGATTGGACCGGCGATAAGGAATTGATATGCGAACAGGAAAATGGTGCAGAGAAATGAATATATGCTGTTGTCCCTTTAATTGATTATCTTCTGGATTAATCCTCACAGCCCAGTGCAACAACATGCTTTTGATTGTCCATAGTATAAAATACCAATTTCTGGGCTTCACCCCACTCTCTATCATCCATATAGCAATAAAAGGCTATGGTTTGCCCCGGCTTGATCCTCTGCTTCCCGTTGGGCATCAGGTTCTCCACTCTTTTAGCTCCGTTTTTTCCTATCAAATCAAAATAGCTGTACACTTCAGTCTCTTTCTCACCTGTGTTAGTGAGATGGATCTCCAGATTCTGATCCCACACCTTCAGCGAGCAACATGTCTTAAATGCAAGCACGTCTTCTGCTGCCGAATCCATTATGGGCCTTATCTTGAGCATAAATTAGACCTATTCCTATTTTCTTCCTATTGGGTTTGTGTCCTTACCTCTATGAGGCTGAACCTAGGATCTTATACCTAACTCATTGGACCTTATCTCTGATGCCTATGCCTTACAGCTTGCCCACAATGGCAATACTACAAATATTCATAAACGGAACTCCACCCAAATTATGAGTGAGGCCGAACCGCGGATCTTCGATTTGTCTCTCACCAGCTCGACCGTGGAACTGTAAATACATCTCATAAAGCATCCTCAGCCCCGACGCCCCAATGGGATGACCAAAGCACTTAAGCCCACCATCCACCTGGCAGGGAACTCCACCGCCCCGCAAATCGTAGAACCCGTCCAACACATCCTTGACCGCCTTGCCACGCTCGGAAATATGGAGATCTTCGTATGTGACTAATTCAGTGATCGAGAAGCAATCATGAACCTCCATCATACTGATCTCTTCACGGGGGTTTTTTATCCCGGCCTCCTGATAAGCCCTTGCACTGCACTTGGCCGTGGTCACAAAGTGGTCGCCGTCCCATTCATTGTACCCCATCTCCTCCCCATTACTTAGGGCCAGTTGCAGGGCTTTAACGGTTACGAGATCTTTCTTGCCCATCTCCTTTGCCTTTTCTACTGTAGTAACAATCGCGCACGCTGCTCCATCACTTACTCCGCAACAGTCATAGAGACCCAATGGGTAGGCAATAATAGGCGCGGCCATGACCTGTTCTTCAGTTACAGGCCTCCTCAGATGGGCCTTGGGATTGAGGGCCCCATTTGCATGGCTTTTAGCAGACACATGCGCCATGGCTCTTTTGAGATCATTCTCAGGGATGCGATACTTCGCAGCATAAGCTGTCGCCAACTGGGCAAAGGCGCCCGGTGCGGTGACATTCGGCCACCATAGCCAGCTCAGGGAACCCCAGTTGGACCCTGGGTTGGGCAGGCCTCCGTAGCCGGTGTCCTTCAGCTTTTCCACTCCCAGAGCCAGGCAAATATCATAAGCTCCAGAAGCAACTGCATATACAGCTCCCCTGAATGCCTCCGTGCCACTCGCACAAAAATTTTCCGTCCTTGTAACAGGGATAAAAGGCAACCTCAGCGTAGTCGACAAGGGCAAGGCGCTTTTTCCCACGTTTATTTCTTCAAGACAAGTACCGAGCCAGGCGGCCTGTATCGCATCTCTATCAATCCCTGCATCTTCAATGCACTCCTCGAAGGCCTCCACCATCAGCTCTTCTGCACCTACCTCCCAGCGCTCTCCAAACTTGGTGCAGCCCATGCCAATAATCGCAACCTTGTCCCTGATTCCTGAAGACATTATCTTACCTCCGGTAAAGTTATAAGTTATGAGTGAGCTAAAGTGATCCAAAATTATGAGTTATAAGTGAGCCCAAGTTATGAGTTAGGACCACTACTTAAGTTCTTCCCTATGGATGAAAATATCG
>QMLZ01000059.1 GCA_003646995.1 Deltaproteobacteria bacterium
GTTCCCACGATCAGGTCAATGGGGATACCTTCCCTTTCAAGCACCCTCAGTACCCCTATGTGTGCCATTCCCCTGGCGCCTCCCCCGCCTAGTGCAAGGCCGATTTTTTTTCTTCTCCATATCATGGTTTTTTCTCCCTTGCTTTAACTATAACAGGAAACTGGGTTTAGTGCCACGCCAACAATACCATCTAACTCTTGATTTGATTACTTCCTGCGTTTCCTTTATAAGAGTATCATGGAGCGGAGGACAAAAGGCAAAAGAAATGCAGGTGGTGGCCTCTGGGCCTTTCTTGATTCGAGATGGCTAGTGGTCCTTATATGCGCAGCCGGGGTCGGTAGCGTGGCTTATGGAATGAGCTTTGAAAACAATCCGGCTTTTATCTTCGGCCTGGCCCTTGTTGTGACCGGCTACTTAATCATACGAAAGCGCCTAAAGGACTCCATAAAGTCCGCTGAAAGGCGTTTTAAGGGTGGAGGTCAATGATACCATCCGGCATTATAACCTTCCTGACTGACTTTGGCCTGACCGACCCCTACGTGGGTGTCATGAAGGGGGTCGTATTAGACATAAATCCCGGCGCAACGATTGTTGACATCAGCCACGGCGTTCAACCCGGCGACATACTCGGGGCCTCTTTTTTGCTTATGGAAAGCTATTCCTACTTTCCAAGGGGTACGATCCACGTTGTGGTTGTGGATCCTGGAGTGGGAACCAGCCGCAGGCCCCTGATCATAGTAACGGATGAATATTTTTTTGTGGGTCCGGACAACGGTGTTTTCTCGCGCCTTATCCACGACAGAGCTCCAAAGGCAATCATTCATCTCGCTAATACCGCCTTCTTCAGGCATCCGGTAAGCAATACCTTTCATGGAAGAGACGTGTTTGCACCCGTAGCTGCACATTTATCCCTTGGGGCAGATCCTCAAGATATGGGGGTGCCCATCAAGGATCCGGTGAAATTGTCTATTCCTGCTCCTATTAAGGATGGGAAGAGATTGCAAGGCCAAGTAATAAGGGTTGACAGGTTTGGCAACCTCATTACCAACATTTCCGCCACTTCCTTAAAACCTTACCTCGACAGTGGTAGGGACAACCTCATGATAACCGCCGGGCCCATAAAGATCAGGCAAATCTCCTCTACCTACGGCGATGTACCTGTTAACCAAGAACTAGCGATCATCGGCAGCTCGGGATTTTTAGAAATATCGGTAAATCAAGGCAGAGCAGACAAAAAAGTTGATGAGGTTGGAAAAGTTATCGGAATGCCTGTGGTGGTTGAAGCGGTCGGCGAACGGCAGGACACCTAGCCGCCAGGCCTTTGGGAGAGCCTTTCCATATATTCCTTCCATTCAATGGGAAGCATATATTTTTTCTTGTTATTACAGTCCTTGCAAGCGGGAACCACGTTGCCCTTTCTTGTTTTTCCTCCTCTACTTAGTGGCACGATGTGATCCATGGTGAGGTTTTCCCTACCAACCTTACGATGGCAGTAATAACAAATGCCCTTTTCGATTCTCGCCAACCACCACTGTGTCTTGCGCAGGCGCCTTGCTTTTTCCTTTTCTTTTCTTATCTCCTCTTCGGATATGGTAGGCTCAAAATAGGGCATCGTCTCATTTCCTCACCCCCTTCGTATTTATCATAAACCACTGGCGCTTTCAATGATCTCGTCCGACTCCACCCCGATTACGTGTTGTCCCTTGTGCGGGCCGCTGTCCAGTTCAGTGACATGGCGAACCAGCACGTCCACCCTTATCACGGCCCATTTGGCAAAAAACGTTACATCCTTTATTTTATCGCCAGGCCTGACCATTTCCAGCAGTTCTTTCTGGTCCTTGGGAACAAGCAGCCCCAAACCGTATTTGGAGTAGTTGGCTACTCTCAGCTTGAAATGGCGCGGCTTTCCACTTCCCTTGCTGATATCAAATTCAACGAACACAAACTCTGGAATCCGCGCATTGACCCGCTCCCATTTACGACGCTCCTTGGCTTCCCGGACTTTCCGGGCCATGCTCTGGCGGACCTTTTGCTTTTTAGGCACATGCTTCTTTGAGAGGTACTCTATACGCTCCTTGATCCGCTCATCTCCAGGATCTAGCAGCGCGGCTTCCTGGTAGAGTTCCATTGCATAGTGAAGTTTGTTCAATCTTTCCATTTCAAGGCCAAGGCGAAACTTGGCCATGGCCTTACCATGGTCTTCCGCCACATATTCCTCTATTATTCTTGAAACATCTTCCTTTACCTTGGCTGGTGGGGAGCTTCTCAGCAGGCACTTGCATATTTCCGGGACAACTTTTTCCGGCGGATAGTCCAGGCTAAAAAGCTTCACGTATTCGTTGATCGCCTCGTCATACAGCGCAAGCTCCCTTAAAGCGAAGGCCCCGTCCAGTATTGCCTGGATGTTTCCTTCCGACGCCAGGCCTTCGGTAGTAACCATGACCTCATTAGCAAGCTCGAGCCCTTCCTCTTCCTCTTGGCCCTTATCTTCCCCCTCCAGCTCCCCTAGGCGTTTCTCAGCCAGCGCCCTTTGCTCAGCCGTCAGTTGAAGGCCAGAAAATAGTATCGCGCGGTAGGCCTCCTTGGCCTCGTCCACAAGGCCCATCGAATAGTAGACTTCCGCCTCTTTCAATTTTGTGGCGGCCTCGGTATCCTGTTGCACTTGCGGTGTTTGTTGCATGGCCTATCTTCCTTATTTCAGTTCAATAACCATTGGTTGGGCATCCTTGGTCATCTTTTTAACTCCCGGAAAAATCTGTTCAGGCCTTTTTGTCCTGTCCCTTCGCGGTCAGCAGACAATAGAATCTCGCAGTTCAGTCTTATCATGGGAGTAGGCGCACTGTTGCTGGCCAACACGAAAAGGTAGCCCTCCTTTGCCCTTCGTATATACAGCCTGTCGTACTCGAATACCATCTCTGCTTCCCTTATTCCGTCCAAGGTATAAATAAACAAGCCCCACCAGTCCTTGGTCTCGGGTTCAAACTGCCAGGGATCTACAAAATACTTGAAGGCGAGCTCCCCTTCGTGCGTGAAAACCATTATGCCTTTAACGCCCTGTATCCCTATGATATCCTTAAAAATCCCTTCCATTATCACCGTTGCAGCAGTAAATCCTGTTATCATCATCCCTTATCCCGGGGCCATAGCCTCTTGTAAAAGCCTTGTTGGCAAACTGTATAGGTGCCGCAAAATCCCCTTTAATTCTATGTGCCTTCCAAAAGGAGCTTAATGAACTTGTCCCTTGGACATTTCGGATCCACCTCTACCACGATGCTTCGCTCCTCCGGCACTACCAGATAGTCATTCTGATCCCCTCTATCAACGTAGGCCACCTTCAACTCCCCTGCCTCGAAGAATGCGCCTATGCGGGAACTCTGTGCCAAGAGGCTGTCCCAGGTATTATCCTCCCGGATGTCAATTATGTCCCCATGATGTATGTTACCCATTCCCAGCCTCTTTCGCACCCTGGCTACTGTTTCCGATTCTTCCTCTTCGGGTACGATTACCTCCGGCTCGGGCAGATCCTCTTCCGCTTCCTTTGCACTTAGAGCCGCTGCCTCGTCCTTTCGTCTCATCGCCTCCAGGATGACGGCCTGTAGTTCCTTGTTAATCCTTCTCTCCTCAAAGGAACAGCTATTCTGAATCCAGAGCGATACTCTGTCCCAGGAAAAAATCTCATAGGCGGCATCCTCGCCCCTGAGTCCATTGGAGCGCGCATCCAGCAGTATTCCGTCCTTGAAAAAAAGGGCCCCTCGCCTTCTGGTGGCATTATTCATAAGCCGAATGGTACATGTCCGTTGCTCCATCTCAATGAGCTGCAAGAACATCCCTGTAGACACCTGGTATAGAACTCCACCTTCAGACTGCTGCTCAACGGCCTTGCGAACGGTGGACACTATTGCCTCTATGGAATGGGGTTGCTCAATGCACTGCAGGGAACCATTTGACTTGACCATCTTACGCAGCTTGTCTGCGCTCAGGCCCGTTATTGCAATCACCCCCACGTCAGGATATGTTGAAAAAACATGCTCCAGGAACGCAATATCGCTGCCCTTGGGTACTTTCAAATTGCAGACCGCAAGAGTAATAGGCTCCTTCCTCAGGAGTTCTGTAGCGGACTTGCCATCAGGGGCAGCCACCACGCCATAGCCGGCCCCGTACTTTTTAAGGCTCGTCTCAAGGGCCTCAATAAGGTCCGGGTCGCGGTCCATGATTAGTATTTTTCCTTCCATCCATTCACCCTAGTAAAGCTTGATCCCAAACTTGGCCAAGGCATTTTTGTTTTGCTGGTACCAGGGCCCCAGTGAGCCTAGCAACTTCGTGGTCATATCTAATTCTTTTGCCAGTTCCTTCACCGATTCGATGACACCTCTTGCCAGTTCCTCGTCAGAGGCTTCTCCTACAAAGCTGACCTTCCTGTTCTCGTATTCAAATTCTCCTGCAAAGGGATCCAAGAATTCGAACTCTTCGGCTTTTTCCAGGAATTTCCCTTTGAGCAGCGTCCTAAAGTCCTTTCCCATCCGGCCGTTGGAATTGTACACTTCCTCAAATGTGCCTAGTAACTCCTCCAGGGCCGCGAGCACGTGCCACGAATTTTTTTGCGAACCCTGCTCGACCTCCATTCTCAGGTCTGCCTGCTCGGGAAGGATCTTGTTTACATAGAATGTGGCACCCGATTGCCGGCTTTTTTCCACCAGCGTGTCGATGCCTTGTTCCAGTTTATCCGTGGGTATTGGTCCCCAAGAAAAAGACCCTCCCACCACCTGTCCTCCATTGAAGAAAACAAGGCCGCCGCCTGCGTCATCATTTAAAGAAACATCGATGAAACCCGTAAGCCTCTCGGTCTTCATCTTTGAGATGAGCCCGCTTAGTTCTGTAAACTCCGTGCTTAGGTCCTTGTACACCTCTTGGGAGTGAGGCAGATTGGCCCAAAGGTAAATATGTTCAGGTGGGATCTCATAGATACTTATGGTAAAATTATTATTATGGGATGCCTCGATGATTCGCTCCACGGCCTCTTTGCCTGTAATTGACTGCCCGTCCTGCTCGAACACACCGTTCAGCATCTCGTCCTTGTCAAAATAGATCACCGCTTCAGCGAAGGGGGACTTGAAGTGAATCACACCACTACCCAGCTCCCCCTGGTAATGCTCGAACAGTTTCCTGATGTTAAGGTAATAGCTGTTGAGTTTTTCCACCACCGGCTTCTCTTTTGGTAATACGAACATTTCCCCACCATCCTGCTAGATATCACTTCTCTGCTTTTCGTATCCGTCCATGCATCACCTTCTCCTGCGAAGCCTCTCGATGGAAAGCCTGATGCTCTCCTGCATTCTTCCTATTGCCTCAGCCAGGTCCCCTATCTCGTCCGTAGATTTGACTTTTAGCTCCGCATCCAATTCCCCGACGCTGATTCTTTCCGCAAGCTGGGTGAGAGATTTTATTCTACGGGTGAGCAGGTGTCCGTAAATGGACACTATCAGGCCTATCAGAATCAAGGTTCCAACGAGGATTACTATGCTCATGTTCCGCACCCTGCTAGTGAGAACACTTGCCCTGGCTTCTAGCTTGCGTACAGGCACGGTGAATTCGTCCAGATACGTGGTAGCAGCCACCACATACCTTGTCCCCCTCACAGGGGTGCAAACCATGAACTTGGCTCGTATCTGGCCGTCCTTATCTTGCCAATTGTAATAACCCCTTGACTCCCTTCCCCCTTTCACTCCTGTATATACCTTCCAAAATCCTGGGAAATTTTTCCCAAGAGGCTTTTTCAGTTTGCTCATATCAATCGCGATTATCTTGTCAATGGGGTGGGCCCATGTCCTCCAAATCCCGTCAGGCCCGGGTAATTCGTAAAGCGCTGTATAGCCGGTTTTTCCCACCTTTTGCACGGCTATTTGTTTAAAAGGCTCGTATTTGTTAAATTCCTCTTTCTTGAGCAATGGATGCGCCAGCAGGAAAAGCTGTACCTGCGCAGCAACCGCCCTGGCCTTTTCCTCGATTATATTTTCAGCCATCTGGGAAACTATCTGGGAACTCTCGTTGGTAAGAATGTGAGAGAGTTGGTTCAACTGCTGCATGTAGAAAATCCCTGCCCCTGCCATCAATACTATGGGAAGAATAACGAACAGTATAAACATCTTTGTCCTAAGCCCCATTTTTCTTTTCTTGGGCAAGGAAATAGGTTGGGTCTCCTCCCTCAATTCCTCTTCCACCTTCTGACGTTTTTCGGAATGCTCCTCAACCACGGACTCTTCTTGGGAAGGCTCGGGCTGGGTTGGTGGGGGTGTGGGGGGCCTTTCCTCTTCCTGCGCCTCGGGCTTCCTCACCAAAAACACGTGATTGCATGCCTTGCAGCGGACTTTTGCTTCATCACCCTTGATCTTCTCTGGGTCAATCTTGTACTTCTTCCCACATTCTTCGCAGATGACTATCATTGTACAACTCCTCTTTACCGTTATCTCCTCTCATTACGAGGCAGGGTAATGAGAGCTTTCTTCACTGCCCCGTAGCCAGTCCAAGCTCTTTTAGTTTTTCGAGCATATTCTGCTGAAATATTACCCTTTTTTCCTCTCTTTGAATCTGTCTGGCCAGCATGTACACTAGCTCTGGGGCATGCTGTACCGGGAAATCCGACACGGTGCAATTCAGGTCCAGCAGTGCGTCTTCAATCAACACGTCGGCAATGGGCCCTATGGCCAGGGATAATTCCTTGCGGACAGATGCAAAGAAATCGTGGTTCACCATGGCTGCCTCGTCCACTGCGGACTCGATTAGCCCCAGTTCCAAGAGCCGTGAAACCACGGGCCTGAGATCCTTTACTGTGAGGCCCAGGTTGCCTGCAATTTCTTCAATGGTCTTTTTCCCGTCAAGCTCGAGGAGGGTTCTCAGCATTTTGCTGTCCATGGAAAACTCTCCCATATCGTCCCGCTGGACACGCCTGAAAACCCTGTTTCCTATGTTATTGGACCCAAGTTTCATAGTAGTGGACCTGCTATCCAATATCCTGGCTTTCGTCTTGGTCTCCACCCTTGATCTGGTGCGTAAGCCTTTCGAACTCTTCCCTTATCAAAGATTTCACCTGGCCTATGAACTCCTCCATCACTTCGTGCATTATCTTCCTTACGGCCTCCGGGTCTGCGTACTCGCCCTTGCCCTTTCCATCCATCCCGCGCCGCTTTGCCGCTATTGCCTGCTTCAATGCCATGAACTCCCGTATCCGCTCATCCAGCAAGGCCTTCCGATCCCCCTCAGGGAGGCCAGCGTCCCCAAAGGCCCTTTCAAAGTCCTGAAAACTGGTACTTAGCAGCCTGACAGCGTCAGGGTGCGAATCGGCCTTGTGCCTCTTGATATATTTACCTAGGGCTTGAAGAATCTGGATAAAGGTCTTCAACACCTGATCTTCCTCACACCTCGGGCGAAGGGCCTCGGTCTGGGCAAGGAAATCCTCCATGCCCTCATCGGTGATCTCCCACTCCAGGGACAACACGATGGATTTTAATGGGGCAAGTGCCGATTCCTCCTCTGGCCTCTTTTCCTCTGGAGCACCCCCCCCTTCAATCACGGCCTCACTGTCACTTATGAGCTCGGTCGCCTCTTGTGTTTGCAGTGTCTCTTCTTCCTGGAAAAGGTCGTCAAGCTTCTTTTCCACCTCTGCCGTCAATGTGCTGCCTGTAATCCCTTGCAATTTTCTCCTCCTATTTGAGCTCCCTCTCTAGGGAGGCAACAGTGAGTAAAATGATCCTTTTCAGGGTCTCTGCCACGTTTTTTCCTTCTAAGGCGCTGGCTTCAAGGGCGGGGGCCTTTAGCTTGCTATTCAGATCCTTTTGAAGGGTTGAAATGGGCAACAAGGGGATTCCTTGGCTTGAAAGGTCCCTTTTGTTGTATTGGAGCACCAAGGGGATTTTAAAAATGCTCTTGTTGTAAGCGGCAAGATTTTCCTGGAGGTTTTTCAAGGAAAGTATGTTATGTTTTCGCCTTACTGCCATGGAATCAGCCACAAAAACAACCCCATCCACTCCTCTTAGCACAAGCTTCCTCGTAGCATTGTATTTGACCTGTCCAGGGACCGTGTATAGCTGGATTTTTATATCGTATCCTTTGATTTTTCCCAGGCCCAAGGGCAAAAAATCGAAAAAAAGCGTCCTGTCTCCCTGGGTTTTTATGGTCACCATTTCGGTCTTGATCCGGTTGTGGAATTTCTTGTAGATATACTCCAAGTTAGTGGTCTTCCCCCCCCTGCCGGGTCCGTAATATACTATTTTGACTTGAACTTCCCTGTTCTTCAGGTTTACAAATGCCATCTAAAAACCCTCGTCCCTGTCTGACCCATGGTTTTTGGTTTAGATATAGAGATATCAGCACTCATCAAACCTCCAGGCTAGATCCCAGAGTATCCTTTATCTTTTCTATGGCCTCCGCCACCTTTAACCTAAGGAACCCCAGTGAGATCTCCTGGCCGAAAATGGTGATCAGCAAGAAATCAGTAAGTACCTTGCTGAAGTGAATGCTTTCCTTTTGACCCTTGTGAAACAAAAGTGAAAATTCTTCTTCCCCTATGATCTTGGCCATGGTGCTCACTGCGCCAAAATTGCCGGCAGCCAGGGCTGCCAATGAGTAAATGTCGTGCTGGTTCTCACCATTGTCCAGGCTGGCGATTATATTGCCAGCCATGTCTATCAGGAATACGCAGTGCACCCCCGCATCGATGAGATCCGCCTTGAGAATCTCCTCTATCCCGTCAAGTTCCGATTGTCCTAGGATATACGTCAATGCTCCACCTCCAAGGCAGGGAATGTAAGTGTACTAATGAGAGCCGGTATTGAGGCACTGGTAGGCGCCATGTCAATATTTAGATGGTCGGCCCGACCCAGTTTTGACACTCCCCTCCTCATCAATCTGATATCCCTTGTCAAGAAAGGCCTCTTTTGTGTACCGCCGGGAACGGCCCATCGGGGCGATCCTGCTCCCAGCACAGACCTGAAAATGGGGCATATTTGCCAGTCATCTATTAGCATTTCGTCTTTTTTCTTACTAAACTTAAATAGTTCTCCGTCATGCCTCGGATAAGGAGTTTACAGCCTGCCCCCTGCGAAATCGTTAGCTAACCCCCCGATTTTGCCGTTGTGAAAAGGGCGGTTTTCCAGTAGGTTGTGCAAGATGGATGCCAGCTTTAACCCGGGTCATACGCGCCTATCAGGTTGACGGACCACGGGCCTTTATGTAAAATGAGGTTGAAAAATGCAAAATGATCTTTACCATTTAATGAAGATAGCGATCAAAGAGGCCCAAATAGGCTTGGCAGAAGGGGAGGTGCCTGTCGGTGCGGTGGTTGCGTCAGCCCAAGGAGTCATACTTGCCAAGGCGCACAATATGCCGGTGGCACTCAATGACCCTACTGCCCATGCCGAGATTCTGGCATTGAGGAGGGCCGCTAGGGCTGTTGAAAATTACAGGATCCCCGGGGCCACGCTGGTGGTAACCATCGAGCCCTGCCCCATGTGCATGGGGGCAGCGCTTCACTGCCGAATAGGCCGTCTGGTTTATGGGGCAGCAGATCCTAAAATGGGTGCAGCAGGGTCCCTATATAACTTGGCTTCTGACGCCCGGCTGAACCACAGTATGCAAGTGGTTCCCGGTATATTGGAAACTGAATGCCGAATGCTGATTCAGGCATTTTTTAAGGCAAAAAGGCAAAAGGCCGAAAGGCAAAGCGGAGAGGTACCGAAGTGGTCGTAACGGGGTCGACTCGAAATCGACTTGTCTCGTGAAGAGCGAGGCACGTGGGTTCGAATCCCACCCTCTCCGCCAAGAAGCTAGTTCATACAGGCCGATGCCGCTCTCATTAGGCAACTGCGGAGAGATGTCCGAGCTGGCCGAAGGAGCGCGACTGGAAATCGCGTGTACCACTAAAACGTGGTACCGAGGGTTCGAATCCCTCTCTCTCCGCCATTCTTATTTGTACAGCTTGCGGAACTGGCCACCTCGACGCCTGTCCGTCCGGCGCCTCTTTGACGCCTGAACATCAAAGAATTGGGATACTGGAACGCTGGAATTGTGGACCCAAAATACCGTGCCATTGCTTATCGTGTTTTTTGACACCGTATAGATATACCATTATTCCACCATTCCACTATTCCAAGCGCACACTCAGTATTGCCGGCAATGGGGGATTAACAGCCTCATTCGAACAATATCTCTGCCTTTGCAAGGGCAGCTGAAAATCTGACCGACAGCCTTGAACACTCGAACTCGGGTATGATCCTATGCCTCACGAGGTTTTAGCGAGAAAGTGGCGCCCCCAAACCTTTGACGAGGTTGTGGGGCAGGAGCACGTTACCGAAACCTTGACAAACGCCATAAAGTCAGGGAGGCTCGCACACGCTTACTTGTTTGGTGGTCCCCGGGGGGTCGGGAAGACCTCTGTTGCCAGGATTCTTGCAAAAGCCCTCAATTGCCCACAGAGAAACGGGGCCAATCCCTGCAATAAGTGCACCTCCTGTGTAGAAATAACCGAGGGTTATTCAGTGGACGTGATGGAGATTGACGGGGCTTCCAACAGAGGAATCGATGAAATCAGGGAGCTGAGGGAAAACATCAAGTACATGCCGCAATCCGGCCTTTACCGCATTTACATCATCGATGAAGTTCATATGCTTACCTTGCAGGCCTTCAACGCACTGCTTAAGACACTGGAAGAACCGCCGGAACATGTCAAGTTCATATTCGCCACAACTGAACCGAGAAAGGTCCCGGTCACCATCCTCTCCCGATGCCAGCGGTTTGACTTCAAAAGAATTCCTCCCGGACAAATTGTATCGCACCTCAAGAAAATCGCCCAAGACGAGGGTATAGAGATCGGCATTCACGAGCTCTCCATCATAGCACGGGAAGCAGATGGTAGTATGAGAGACGCAGAAAGTCTCCTGGACCAAGTCGTGTCATCAATAGGTCCCAAGGTGACCGGCAAAGATATCCAAGACATCTTGGGCGTTGTGGATACCGGCCTCATGGCAGAAATGACGGAGGCCATCATAAGGGGAAACCAAAACCGCTGTCTGGAGATTGTGGAGGACATCTACAATGCCGGGTATGACATAAAGTCATTTTACAGCGCCCTGATGGAGAAATTCAGAAACTTGCTCTTGATTGTGGTTGGGGCCGGGGAGGCCTTGGAAAATTACGAGGAAGATGGCCTTGAAACGGCCAGATCACTGGCCCAGGAAGCAGGCCTCGGAAAGCTTCAGGCCATACTGGATTTGCTTATAAAGCGTGAAGAAGACCTGCGGTTTACTTCTCACCCTAGATTAGTCCTTGAAACCGTTCTGATAAGACTATGCAACCTGGACCGGTATCTTTCTTTTGAACAGATTATCCGTAAGATTGAAGGCCTTGAAAAGCTGCTCTTGGGGCGTATACCTGAAAGCCCTGGGCAGGTGGCCGAGACCTCTGCGCGCCGTTGGAACCAAGTAGAACCAGGCGCCCGGAACTGGGAGGGATTCCTGGAATTCGTCAAGAAAAATGATAGACCCATGGCCACTGTATTAAAGCAATGGGAGTATGCTGGTATACAAGGTGATACCCTCAAGCTTTCCGGAGGCGGTGAGTCATTTTCATCCACATATTTTGACGATACTGGGAGGAAACAGGCCCTTGAGTCATATTGCAGCGCCTATTGGAAAAGGGACCTAGCTGTTGAGTTCGTGAGGCGCGAGGAGGGCCCAAAACTTGCCGGAGAAAATCAAGCCACCCCGGAGGAAAGCTCCCAGCAAACAGAAGAACGGCTCCCGGAAAGTATAGAGAAAGTTGTCAGGGCCTTTGAGGGTAGAATAATCTCAAAAGAGAAAATCAAAGGAGGCAAGAAGTGAAGGGCATACCTAATATGGGCAATATACTTAAGCAAGCACAGCAATTCCAAGCCAGGATGGCAAGGCTTCAGGAAGAATTGGCAGACAAAACAGTGGAGGCAAGCGCTGGAGGCGGTATGGTTACAGTGGTGGTTAACGGCCGACAGGAACTCGTGTCAGTCAAGATCGACCCCGAGGTTGTTGATCCACAAGACACGGAAATGCTCCAGGACTTGATCCTTGCGGCAGTTAACGAAGGCTTGGCAAGGGCAAAGGAAATGGTAAATGAAGAGATGGGCAAACTCACCAAGTCATTGAACCTGCCCAATATTCCCGGGCTGTTCTAGGTGAATAGCATGGGAATCTATCCTGCTCCACTGGAAAAACTTATTGATTGTCTTTGCAGGCTCCCGGGCGTAGGCCGAAAATCGGCCGCGCGAATGGCGCTTCACATCTTGCGCAGCGGTAGGCAAGAGGCCGAGGAGCTGGCCAAGACCCTGGTGGACGTAAAGGAAAAGATCAAATTTTGCTCCACTTGTTTCAACCTCACTGACAGCGACCCATGCCGCATCTGCTCAGATCCATCCCGTGCTGACGGAAGGATTTGTGTTGTAGAAGGCCCTGGAGATCAGCTGGCCATTGAGGAATCAGGGACCTTTACGGGCAGGTACCATGTACTCCACGGCGTGTTGTCTCCGCTGGACGGAATAGGCCCCGAAGATCTGAAGGTATCCGAGCTCCTGGGACGCCTTGACCGCGAAGATATCAAGGAGGTTATTCTGGCCACCAATCCCACCACTGAGGGCGAGGCAACAGCATCCTTTCTTTCCCGGCTCATCAAGGAACGAAAACCCGGCGTGCGTGTGACAAGAATCGCACTGGGGGTTCCCATGGGAGGTGACCTTAAATACATGGACAAAATGACCTTGCAACGGGCACTAACCAGCCGCGTGATCATGGAATGATGATCCCTCACAACGTCCTTTCCCAAATCAAATCTATAGTGGGAGACAAACACCTCATGGTGTCCGGTCATAAGATGGTGGAGTTCGGGGCAGACGCCACAAAGCTCAGCGCGGTGCCAGATGCAGTGGCATTCCCTGGGTCTGCTGAAGAAATATCAGAGATTCTCACCCTGGCGACAAGTAACCGATTTCCAGTAGTGGTGAGGGGAGCTGGAAGCGGCATGAGCGGAGGCGCAATCCCCGTCCAAGGAGGGCTGGTATTGGCCATGGACAGATTTAACAATATCCCTTCCATTGACGAGGAAAACATGGTCGCCCACGTGGAATCGGGGGTCATAACCGCCGACCTAAAGGAAGCCGCACGTTCCAAGGGCCTTTTTTATCCACCTGATCCCGCAAGCATCAAGATTTCAACCATAGGCGGCAATCTGGCAGAGTGTGCCGGCGGACTCAGAGCCGTGAAATACGGGGTTACCAGGGACTATGTCCTGGGTATGGAAGTAGTGCTGCCGACCGGGGAAATACTTAGTACCGGCGTGGAGACGATGAAAGGGGTTGCCGGCTATGATTTGACTCGATTAATTGTGGGCTCAGAGGGCACGCTTGCGGTCATCGTTTCGGCCACTGTTCGACTTGTCCCCTTACCCGAGGTCATTCAAACTATGCTTGCCTTTTTCCCTGGGCTGCCAACCGCCGTCAGTACGGTAACGGAGATCATGAAGAAGGGTATCGTGCCTTCTGTATTGGAGCTGGTGGATTCCCTTTGTATTTCCTTGGTAAGGGACGAGGTGGACCTGGAAATACCTGAGGCAGCGGGCGCCATGCTCCTGATTGAACTGGATGGAAACGCTGAATCGGTGAAGTACTACGCCGGACAGGTGAGACAGATATGTGCCGAGCAAGGGTGCCTGGACTTTGCTACCGCA
>QMLZ01000060.1 GCA_003646995.1 Deltaproteobacteria bacterium
ATTGCATCCAGTAATGTAGCTAGCACATTCTGAAGCTAGAAATGCTACTACCTTTGCGACCTCTTCTGGTCTAGCAAAACGCTTTATTGCACTCGCTTGGGCAGCAGCAGAATCCAGCACCTCTTGTCGCGTTTTCCCTATTTCTTTGCCCACATTATCTGCAAAAACGTCCCATATATCTGTGTGAATGAGGCCAGGGCATAAGGCAACTGAACAGATACCATATTTAGAGTATTCCATTGCCAACGAGTGAGTAAAATTAATAACAGCCGCCTTACATGCATTATAGTCCGTAAGACCGCTCATAGGTGCAATGCCGCAAATCGAAGCCATGTTAATAATACGTCCCCATTTTTGCTTCAACATTTCAGGGATTACCAGCCTGCATGTCCGTACACAGGCCATTAGATGAATATTCAAGAGTGAAAACCATTCTTCATCTGTGGTGGTGATAGGAGTTGTAGGATGGGAATAACCTGCGTTATTGAACAGAATATCCACACGGCCAAAGGTCTCATAGGACTTTGATATAAGCTTTTCAACCTCTTCCGGCTTTTCCAGGTCGGCCGGCACTGCAAGGGTCTCGACTCCCAGCGTCTTGATTTCCTCCTCTGCTTTCAACAAGTCACTTTCGGTCCTGGCAGATATGACCACATTGCAGCCCTCTTTGGCCAATTCAAGAGCAGTAGCTTTTCCTATTCCACGACTTCCTCCAGTAATGATAGCCACCTTTCCTTTAATTCCTAGATCCATCAGCCCTCTCCTCCAATTCTATAGTTTTAGTTTATGGTTTTTCGCCTTTGTTCTTATCGGCCTAGTTCGCCTAGCCCCCACATATCAGACAGCCAAATACTTGCATACCAGCTCTTTATCGTTCCAGATATCCTCCATTGGGGCATGATGTTCCACGTTTCCCTTGTCGATAATATAGCCGTAGCCAATGAGTTTTCGGGCAAAGCGCACATTTTGATCTGCCAAAAGAATCGTTACCCCCTCTTTTCCTATCTCTAGGATTGTGTCGCCCAGTGATTTTACGATCAAGGGAGCCAGCCCTTCAGTTGGTTCATCAAGCAAGAGAAGATCTGGGTCCTGCATAAGAGCCCTGCCAATAGCGAGCATTTTCTGTTCCCCCCCGCTAATGTGCGCTCCCCTCTTTGCCGCAAGCCCCCGAAGGACAGGAAAGAGATCATAAATCCTTTCCAGTGTCCAACGAAGAGGCCGTCTTTTTTTGGATCTGGGCATACCTATGGTAAGGTTTTCATAAACCGAAAGTGGAGAAAATATCTGCCTGTCGTCTGGGACATAAGCAATGCCCTTGCTGGCAATCTTATGAGCTGGCATGCCAGCAATTTCCTCCCCTTTGAAGCTAATTCTCCCGCTCTTAGGAGGGGTAAGGCCCATGATGGTCCTCAGGGTGGTTGTCTTTCCTGCTCCATTTCTTCCTAATAGACCAGTTATTGATCCATCCTGAACTTCCATAGTGACATCAAACAGAATGTGGCTCACCCCATAAAAGGTATTGACCTGATGCATTTGTAGGATGGTCATAGTTCTTCTCCCAAATAGACCTCCCGAACTAGATCGTTATTCCTGATTTCTTCTGGAGTGCCATCTGCAATGATGCTTCCACTATGGAGCACGATAATCCGCTCAGAAACAGAAAAGACTACATCCATATCGTGTTCCACGATTACAAAGGTTACGCGACCTTCTTTTGAAAGCCGGACTACGCGATCTACTATGCTTGATTTCTCAACCTTGTTCATACCTTGGGTAGGTTCATCCAGAAAAATAACTTCCGGATGGGTGGCCAAGGCAATACCAACCTCTAACTGCCTTTGTTCTCCGTGCGAAAGGTGAGCCGCTTTTAGGTGTATTTGATCCTTTAACCCAACGTCTCTTAGAATCCCCATAGCCTCTTCTTTGATAGTTTCGTCCCGTTCCAGCTTTGAAAAAAGGCTTAAGCTTCTTTTGTGGAAATAGATGAGAGGAATCTCGACATTTTGCAACACTGTTAGTTCTGGAAAAATGTTTGTAATTTGAAAGGATCGACATATACCTTTCTTCACCCTTCTCTCTACTGGCAGTTGGGTTATCTCTTCATCATGGAAAAATATCTTGCCTTTATCGGGCCTCAAACTACCGCTTAACAAGTTAATCAATGTGGTTTTGCCGGCGCCATTTGGGCCAATAATAGATGTCAAAGTGCCCTCGGCCAGATCAAAACTAACATCATTTATGGCCAGGAATCCCCCACTGAAATATTTGAACAGGTTCTCTACTTGCATCAACATCTGGCTTCAACACCCCAAGTTTCTTGCGGACAATACTCTTTTCCTGAAGCGCTCATCAAAAAAGCCTGCTACTCCCCCTCGGAATCCAATTAGAAGCACCAGTAATATTACACCAAATACAAGAAGCCACTCTTCAGTGAATCGCACCACAATCTCCTTGATCACAATGAAAAGAACAGAACCAACCAGCGGCCCATAGAAAGATTTGATACCCCCTACCAGCGTAACCATAATCGGTTCTGCCGAGCTCTGCCAGTTTGCAACGGTTGGAAACATGGTAGATTCCAGACAGGCGTAAAGACCTCCTGCCAGACCCGAGAAAAATCCTGAAATTGTGAAAATGTAAAGCTGATAGCGCTTAACCCCAATTCCTGCAAACCGAATCCGATTCTCGTTGTCTCGAATACCTTGTATAATGAGACCAAAAGGCGAATTGACGATTCTGTAAATGCAATAAATAGACAACAAGGTAACTACGAAAACAAAAAAGTAGTAATGGGCCAAGGGAAACATATCAATCACACCAAAAAGTTTCCCCCGAGGTATACCCCCAAGACTTTCAGTGCCCCCTGTGAGTGATTTCCACTTGTAGCAAATAAAATAGATCAGCATTCCAAACGCTAAGGTGAGCATGGAGAAGTAAATCCTTGTCCTTTTCACACAAAAATACCCCACCACTAAAGCAAACAATCCGCCTATCACTGCTCCACAAAAGATTGCGACCGGGAGCTCGGAAGTCATGTGAAGCAAAATCAGGCCCGCTGCATAGCCACCTGCCGCGTAGAAGCCGGCCTGGCCAAAAGACAAAAGCCCCGTATATCCCAAGAGAAGATTAAAACTTAGCGCGAAAAGAGCCATTATGAAAAGTCGCATACCCATATACGTCAAGAAGTTGCTTTGGAAAAATGGTATGATTGAAAATCCAATGATAATCAAAATACCGATCCCAAGGGGGAGGGTTAATCTCTTTTTCTCCATTCTGCCACCTGAAATTTTCGCGCCTTTGAATCTGTTCTAACGGGCATTGAGATAACTTACAAATTCAAACAAGATTCACTCAACCGCTTGATTCTCATTAGACCATCATCTCGATCTTTGTAATTACTCCTCAGCGACCCCAAACAGTCCCGCCGGCTTGGTCAATAGAATTACTATCATGGCCAAATATGGTAAAGCAGCTGACATTTCACCAAGCAATAATATGCCAAAGGAATTGACTAGACCTATAATAATGGCTCCGACGAAAGCCCCTAAAAGACTCCCTAATCCTCCAATGACTGCCACAATAAAAGACATGATAATAATGGCTGTCCCCATCCCGGAAGAGATTGTCTGAATCGGCGCTGTCATAGCACCACCTAGAGCGGCCATAGCGCTTCCAATTCCAAAAATTAGGGTAAATAACTTAGGAACATCGATTCCCACAGCGCTGCTCATTTCCCGATTATATGCCGCCGCCCTAAGGTGGCGGCCAAATGTAGTTTTGTTAAGAATGAACCAAAGCAGGATGGCCACCAGGATACCTACAAAGATGATAAAGAAATAGTAAATTGGAACATAACGGTTCATTACAGGAACAACGCCTTCAATGGGTACTTTCACGGACACATATAATGAGCCATATATTATCTTAAATAAGTTATCCAAGATGAGAACAAAGGCATAGGTCATTAGAAGTTGATACGTCATATCCAAATCATATACCCGCCTTAGGAAAAAGAACTCCAGCACTGCCCCAATGACACCAACAGCTATAGGGCCAGCAATCAAACCGACCCAGAAATTCTGGCCACATAGCGCTGCACAAGTATATCCTAGGAATGCCCCCATCATATATATGCTGCCATGGGCAAAATTAAGGATTCCCAACATTCCAAAGATTAAAGTTAGCCCTGAGGCAACAAGCCAAATATTCATTCCATAGTACAAGCCAATTATTGTGGTGTAGACTAGAGTGTCCATTCGAATACCAGAGTCTTCACTTGGACCGTTGTTAACATCTAATATAAATGCGCATTGTAGAAGTATCGCCGCAGGTTAGGATAATTTGACCTCCAAGACCTTTTAGCAGGGCGGGTACCCTGCAACGAGCCCGCCCTGCATCTCAAAACAAGCTATTTTTTGTAAGGAACATATGGAATTTTCGGCAGCTCTCCTGGCCCCGGAGGAGTCGCATAATCCGGCGGCGGGCTGTTCCAATAGTAAGGCCAGGGTTTTATCACCCAGTCTGTCAACACTGGCATAGGGTACTTAGGATCGTGCATGATTCGTCCCCAAGGCACCGAATAGGCGCATGCGTGATCCTCGGGCCTTATCCAACGAACTCCTGCCGGGCTTTCGAATGCAAGTCCCTCCATAGCTGCTACGATCTTGTCGACATCATCCACTGTTCCCGCTTTCTCACAAGCTGCTTTATACATCAAAAGTGCGGAATAGTTTCCTTCTGAAGAATAATGAGGATAATGTCCGAACCTTTCAACAAATGCCTTCACAAATTCATAATTCATTTTAGTGTTTGGGTATTGGAACCAATATCTGCAAGAGCCCCAGCACTTCTCAGGGTAGTCCCTGCCAAGCCCTTCAAGGACGTCCATTCCAGCACCCATTCCGGTAAGCCAAGCCTTTATCTTTTTGAACATTCCCATCATCTTGGCCTGCTTAATGCAGCTAACAAGTTCCCCGCCCCATTCAGTAGAAAAAATCGCATCAGGATCAGCACTCATTGCTTTACTAAGATAGGGAGTGAAGTCCGTGGTGCCATATGGGACCCAGGTTTGACCTACGAATTTTATATCCTTTCCAAATTTCCCCAAAAAGGCCTTAAACATTTCCCAGTTTTTGTAACCGTATTCTTCATCAGGCCCGATCATGAACCAGCGCTTTGCTCCCAGCTTTGCGGCGACTAACGCCCCGCCATAACTATCTTGGTAAAAAGATTGTTCACTACGGAAAAGGTACTTTATTTTCTTTTTGTATACTAATACCTCATGGAGATCGTGGGTTGCAGAGTGCGTTGCAATGAAGATTTTCTTGAGCTCGGGGAGTACTTCTCCAATGGCTTTGGCCAAGGGGCTCGAATCTGTACCAGTAATAAAATCCGCTCCCCAGTCCTGTATAAAGTAGCGTGCATTCTTCACACCCACAGCCGGATTTAGCTCAGAATCACGATATTTCATTTCAATTGGGTGTCCCAAGATTCCACCTGATGCGTTAATGTGTTCCTTGGCCAGTTCACATCCTCTTACCTGAAACTCTCCGTACCCGGCCAGAGGTCCAGAAAGGATCGACTGCATCCCAACTTTTATCGGCCTCTTTGCCTTACCATACACTTTCCTTATCTTCCCTGCGCCACTGAGTGCTAACGCGGCACCTGCTCCTGCAATACCTGCGGTCTTGATAAATTTTCTTCTCTCGATGTTTTTTGGATTCTTGTTCTTTTGTTTCATTTTGTGCCTCCTTCTAAGCTACTGGTTCTATTGGCTACCTTTCCACAAAACTAGTAACCTTCCCACCTCCTTTCAGGACAACCCTTCTTTCTTACTGATGTTGCCCTTGTTTCGTTTGAATAGAACACACGCTCAGGATCCTAAAGGCTTATTCCCAGACGCAATGGGTATGATTGTAAGGACTATTGTCTCATTCTGTCTCATACATCCGGCAAATATGCCTTTGCACACCAATAGAATTCACTGCTTGCTCTTCGAGCTGTTGTCATGGTTTACACGCCAAAATAGCTCTTTTTGCCAAGCTCTTGGCAATTTCAATCATGTAGCGATTATGCGTAAGAGGCTTGGCCTCGGCCACAGCCATTTCCGCGGCCGTGTCAGCATTCACTTCATTGAGATTCTTTCCAACAATCGCTTGTTCAGCAAGAGTAGCTCGGTATGGTTTGACATATACCGCATTAAGACAGATTCGAGCATGAGTGACCTTTTCCCCCGATGTTGTCAGTAAGACAGCACAATTGACGATTGGAAAATCAATGGATTTTCTCAGCGCAAATTTCACAAATGCACTTTTAGATCCAGCCGGGAGTTTAGGGATCTGAATTTCGGTCACGAGCTCGTCATCATCCAATATTGTGGTTTTGCACACATCTACTGAGAAGAAATCTTCAGCTTTTACCGTTCGCTTTGATGTTTTGATTCTCGCACCTAAGGCCACCAAAGCAGGCGCTGTGTCGCTCGGATGTACTGCGTAACATCCTCCTTCAACACTACCTCCGAAAATTGAATGATATCTATTATCACCTTCAATTGCGTAGCACCTCCCACCACCTTTCCTTAAGCAGGGGAACCTATTGTTTGGATATCGATAATACCAACAGCGGATGTCCTGGCAGATGTTCCCTCCTATGGTCCCCATTTCTCTGATGTGTGTAGAACCCGTTCTACGTGCGCTTTCTGCCAGTGCCAAATAGTGCTCACGAATATTTGGAGACTCAGCTATATCTTGCAATCTCGTCAACGCGCCGATCTTCAATACACCGTTGTCTTGATGGATAAAATCCATGCCTGGAATTGTCTTTATGTTCACAACGGCCTCGGGATACTCCGGAAGGATTTCGTCCTTCATCACCCCGAGCAGATCTGTACCACCCGCAATTGCTTTGGCCCTTTTTCCATACCGCTTTAAGGTAAGTACGGCTTCATCGATGGTTCTTGCATTAATATGTATGAACTTCTTCATCCCTTCCTCCTATGCCTTCCCAAGTGCCTTGAGAACCTTGTCAGGAGTAATTGGATACTCGTCAACCCATTTACCAATAGCGTTGTATACGGCAGGTCCAAGAAGGGCAGGTATGACGGTCGCTGTATTTTCCCCAATACCTGTGGTGCCATATGGGCCATGACCCATCCCAGTCTCCACGACAATGGTTTCAATTGGACCGGCGTCCAGCATGGTCGCATACTTGTAATCAAGCAAATTTCGGTTAAGCAGCACGCCCGTTTGTTTGTCCCAAATCATCTCTTCAGTGAGCGCTCTTCCCACCCCCATGTATGTTCCACCGTACATCTGGCCTTCCACGGTTTCAGGCGATATGGCTTTGCCCACGTCATTAACATTGACAACCTTGGTTACTTCTACTAGCCCTGTGTCAGTATCGACCTCCACCTCAATGAAATGGGCCTGTCTGCAAAGCCTAGGACGACCTGTCTCGATGGCTTCACCCCATAGTCCCTGTGTGTGCCATGCCCAGGCGATGACTGGTGCTTCAGTCCAAAATACACAGGAATCGAACATAGGCATTGCTTTTGCGACAACCTCTTTGATGCTCATTTGTTTTTCCGGGGAGGCCTTTACATAAACAATGCTATCCTTTATATCTAGGTCCTGTGGCTGGGCATTTTCAAACTTGGTCGCTGCCAACTCCAACAGCATCCTTTTTGCCTTTTGGGCAGCTTTCCTGACCACATTGCCATTAGAAACCAAATTGCAAGAACCATCAGGTGACATCATGGCAAATCCAGAATCCAATTCGAATGGTTTTACGTTTACTTCTTCTAATCTGACTCCGAGCTCGTCTGCAACAATCTGGCAATATGTGGTCCATGGATTAACGCCGATATCAGCGTGCTGCGCTATAATGCTCACAGAGCCGTCATTTTCGATCATCACAGCAGCTGATCCCGTCCCTCTCACATCATCCCATTGATGGTCCCAGGTAAACGCCATGCCATGCATTTTCCCGTTCGGCAGCCGTCTTGTTCCAGGGGGATGCCATTTTTCATCCCAGCCTATGGCTTTCTTGCCAGCCTCAATACACTCCTTAAGGCTGTCTCTTTCAGGGAAACCGTGTTCTCTTTTGTATTTTGAGAGAAATGAGGTATCTTTTCCATCACATCCATCGTTTTTTAAGGCTACCTCAGTTGGGTCAAGGCCCAATTCAGCAGCCACGTGATCAAAGATCAATGTTAAGCAGAAACAATTGGGCAATTGCTCGCATCTGCACCACCAAGCTGGTCCTATGCTCACGTCGGCAACAATGGATTCACACAACAAGTTCGGGATCTTGGTATTGTCAATGAGATGTTCAACGCCAGGTGTACACATGTACACAGCAAAAATGTTCTTGATATGCACTGCTGTTATAGTGCCGTCATTTTTGGCTCCTACCTTGAAATGAGTAACCATCATATCGCCAGACTCGCCAAAGAAGGTCTCGCTTCGGTCATATACAAACTTGACAGGCTTGGCGGTCCTCTTTGCAAGTAACGAGGCAAGAATATTCATTCCATTTTCAGAGTTATTGGCGGGGTTACCCCTACCTCCGAAAGAACATCCCTGGTATGGCACATGCACCGTAATCTTGTTCATAGGAATACCCAACCACTCAGCCAAAAGCATTTTTTGGTGGTAAGGCTGCTGAGAGTGGACCCACATTTCCAAATTTTCTCCTCTCCACCTGACTACAACACTGGGCAATTCAGCACCTGCCCAAAGATGAGCTCGTCTTTTGGCCTTGAACTCAATGATCTTGTCAGCTTCTTGGAAGCCCTTTTCCACATCGCCTTTTTCAATCCTTGATCTAGGATCCTCGAGGATGTTGTTTTCGGCTCCAGGCCTCAACACTGGTGCCCCAGGGGTGATTGCTTCTTCTTGGTCCAGAATAAACGGTAGTTGCTCCCATTCTATGTCAATCAATTTGAGTGCTTCCACAGCTATTTCTTCGCTATCTGCGGCTACCGTTGCACCAATAGGTTGTCCTTCGTACCATGCTTCGTCGCCTAATACAGGATGTATTGGTTTCAATGCCCACCCCGCTAAATCAGGGCAAACCCATTCCGGGCCAAAGTAACTTCCATTTAGTTGCCTGCCTTTGATTTCTGGATCATCATATCTGATAATGGCCCTCACGCCAGGGAGAGCTTCAGCCTTTGTGGTATCCATCTTCTTGATTTTGGCCCGAGCATAAGGCGACTTAAGTACGCGGGCATAAAGCATTCCAGGAAACTGAATATCGCGTGTATAGACGGCTTTCCCACTAGCCTTTTCATAACCATCAATTCGCTTTATGCCCCGTTTGCCTATCTCCTTATAAGTAATAGAAGGAACATCCGCTCCTATTTTATACAATCCTTCTTCTTGTAGTTTTTTATAATCTCCGGGTACGTCCATTGCTATATTACCCTCCCTTCTTGAGATTCTCTGCTGCCTCCATCACCGCTTTAGGATGTTGCGGATAGGTCCCACACCGGCACAAATTTCCAGAAAGGGCTTCCCGGACCTGTTCTTCCGTAGGGTTAGGATCCTTATCAAGTAGAGCCTTTGCCGTTACAATGAAGCCTGGCGTACAGTAACCGCACTGCATGGCATGATGTTTTACATAGGCATCAATCAGGGGATGTTTGGACGCAGCTATCCCCTCAATGGTTTCAATACTACTGCCATCGCACTCTATGGCTAACGTCATGCAGGATAGCACGGGTCTTCCATTCATGATGACCGTGCACGAACCACATGCCCCCCGGTCGCAAAACATTTTGGTGCCGGTCAGTCCCAGTTTGTCATGGATGAGGTAATAAAGGGTCCACTGGGGCTCAACCATGAGTTCGTAAGGCTGTCCATTGATTGTCAACCTAATCATGCCTTGAGGTGAAGGGAGAGGATCTGACCGATGTTTACGTACTACATGCTTTTTTAACGATTCGCGATCGTGAAACACCTCTGAGCAGTAAGGACATAGATACTTAGATAAGACACTCTGCTCCTCTTTCACCTTTGAATACCTCCTTCGATACTCTTCCGCCTGATCGGGAATCCCTTATCTAGCAGGCAAAAGAATAAATTGTTATTTCGCAATACCCCGAAGGCTTCTCAATACTTCTGATTGCTTGATCCGAAGTTCATAATCATTTCTAAAATACTTCAGCGTATCCAAGACCGGAACAGGGGCTGTCTGCCCTAAGCCACAAAGGGAAGAAGCCATCATAGCCTGTGATAGGTCTTCCAGAGCCGTTATATCCTCTGGAAAAGCTTCGCCTCTAGATAACCTCTCAAATATTCCAACCATGGCCTCTGTTCCTTCTCGACAAGGCGCGCACTTGCCACAAGATTCCTCTGCCATAAAGGCTAGATCTTTGTGGACAATATCTATCACGTCTCTGCTTTCATCAAACACTGTCACAGCGCCAGAGCCTAACACTCCCTCATAAGAGAGAGGTCTTTCTATCTCAGACCTAGGTATGATGTGTCCCGATGCTCCTCCAATCTGAACCATTTTCACTTGGGCTGCTCCGGCCATGTCTAAGAGTTCTTTAAGCGGACTACCCATCACCAACTCATAAATTCCTGGTTTTTCTACATCGCCACTAATCGAAAATACCTTGGTTCCCTTGCTTTCTTCTGTGCCTATCGTATTGAACCAGTCTGCTCCTTTAAGAATGATCTGGGGAATATTCATCAAAGTTTCGACATTGTTGATGACGGTCGGTTTTCCCCATAAGCCCTTAGAAGGTGGAAATGGTGGGCGATACCGCGCTTCTCCTCTTCGCCCTTCGATGGAGTTCATGAGGGCTGATTCTTCACCGCATACATATGAACCTGCTCCTTCGCAGATCTGGATATCTAGATCCTCTAAAAAGCCACCCTCTTTGGCCTGCGTAATCGCGCGTTCTAATAAATCAATGAGAAAATGGTATTCAGCACGCAGATATATGAAGGCCTTGTCTGTTCCAATAGCATAACTTGCTATTGCTAAGCTCTCGATAAGAGTAAAGGGATCATGCTCCAATATGTATCTGTCTTTAAATGTTCCTGGTTCACCTTCGTCTGCATTACATATGACGAATTTCTCATCACCTTGAGATTTACGTGCCAGTTCCCACTTTAGGCCACAAGGAAAACCAGCTCCACCTCGTCCTCTTAGCCCAGAAGCCTTTACTTCCTCTATCACTTTTTGTGGCGTCATCTCATTTCGAGCCCTGGCCAGAGCTTTGAACCCGTCCTCATTCAGATAACTAGATAAGTCTTTCGGATCTATTGAATGACAATTTTTTAGTACGATCCGTTTCTCTGGCATTGATAATCCTCCATCAATTACTTAATCATATGATCTTAAAATCTCTTTGATCTTCCCAGGTGTTAAATGACCGTAAACGTCATTGTCTACCAACATGGCTGGAGCTTTATCGCAGGCCCCAATACAGTTTGTCAGCTCAAAAGAAAATCTGCCATCCTTTGTCTTTTCGCCCGGCATTATACCCAGTTCTTTTTCAATGGCTTCTATGATCATTGAGGCATTTTTCATATAACATGGCAGGCTCTTGCATATTCTGATTACGTGGCGACCCTGAGGGGCTGTTGACAAAAATGAATAGAAGGTTGCCACCCCATAAACTTCACTAAGACTCAAACCGAGACTTTGAGCAATACTGCCCATTGCGTCTCTTGATATATACCTTGATTTACTCTGTTCTTCTTTCAACATACTGAAGACCTGACTCCTCTTCCCATTTTCTGTCCTAATCTCAGCCTTCAGTTTGTCTTTCACATATTCTTTTTTCATGCCCTCGGCGTAACTCAGTGCAGTAGTTGGGCAATACTCCACACAGATCCCACAATCCTTACACACTTCTTTGGTCAAAGGCTCGTCAAAGTCTACTATCACTTTGGTACTGAAACCCCGATAGGCAAGGCTATAAATGTTTTGCTGTGCTATTTCACTACACGCTCTGATGCATCTTCCACATAGAATGCACTTAGACATATCGCGTTTGATATAGGGATTGGTATCCTCAAGTGGATAGAAGCGTGGGGAACGAATAGAAAATCTCGGGGGACCGACCTCTAAGCTAGAAGCGAGCTTATGAAGTTCGCACGCCTCAACTCCTTCGTCTGTTACACATGGTCCTGTATGGCCAGCCAAAAGTAATTCGATGATTATCTTTCTTGTTTCCAACACCCTGGCAGAGCGTGTATGAATGACCATTCCACTTTGGATTGGAGTGTGGCATGCTCCCACTAAATTTCGCATTCCCTCCACCTCGACTACGCAAATTCGGCAGGCTCCGACAGACGACAGTTCGGTGTGGTGGCAGAGGGTTGGAATGTCTATTCCTGCCTTCCTCGCAGCATCAAGAATAGTCATTCCTTCTTCACCTAGTATTTCTTTGCCATCTATTACGATTTTGAGTTCACCCATTTTAGCAATACCTCGTTATCTCCTAATTTCCACCAGATGGCGAACACACCTTCCACTGAAAAACGACCTTTGGGATCAAAATCTACCCAAAGAAAAAACGTCTCTCACTTACCAGGCCAGCCAACCTCCATCCACTGCCAAGATTGCTCCATGTAAAAAGTCCGAAGCTGGTGATGCTAGAAAAACAGCTGCTCCGGCGATGTCTTCAGGGTCTCCCCACCTACCAGCCGGTACTCTGCTTAATAAACTCTTAGAGCGTTCGGGATCTTTTTTTAAATCCTCTGTAAGTTCTGTATCAAAGTAGCCAGGGGCAATAGCATTCACGTTCACCCCTTTGCCTGCCCAGCTATTGGCCAGCGCTTTAGTTAGACCAGCAACCGCATGTTTAGCAGAGCTGTAAGCTGGAATATTGAGCCCGCCCTGGAAACTAAGAACAGAAGCAATATTTATTATTTTTCCCTTTCCTTTCTTTAACATTATCCGTCCTGCGGCCTGGGAAAGAATGAAAACTGCGCTAAGATCAATTTCTAACGTGGCATCCCAGTACTCCTCAGGGTATTCTTCGGCAGGAGCGCGGGGGCATATACCTGCATTGTTAACAAGGATATTCACATCTCCCATATTCTTTACAACGCTCGGTATTACTTTCTTAGTTTCCGTTCGTCTTGTTAGGTCAGCAGCGTGATGAATAAAACGTCGGCCTAGCTTTGTGATATATTCTTCAACTTCAGGACTTGGCTTTCTACTTACTACCGCAATATCTGCCCCGGCCTCGGCCAGAGCAATAGCAATAGCCTTACCGATCCCTTTTGTCCCGCCTGTTACCACAGCCACCTGGTTATCAAGTCTGAATTTTTCCAAGATCATTTTATTAAACCTATTTAGTGTTTTGCCTTTTCCTTTTTGCCGTTCTGGCGCTTTAACAAGCCAAACTTCTTAATATTTTCCTCTGCAAGCGCCTGTATTTCCTTTATGGCCCGATACCCTTGATCACTAGAAAAAAGATGCCTGAAACGCCTCTGTGTTTTTAGGTATTCTTCAACCGGAATCGCCTTGTTGATCTTACGCACGGAACTAATTTTTCCATCCTCCATCTCGAACAGCGGAATA
>QMLZ01000061.1 GCA_003646995.1 Deltaproteobacteria bacterium
ACTAATCCAAATCCAACTCAGTCTTGCATCGGTTACATCTTATAACACCCCGGAAGACCTTATTGCCACATTCCGGGCAAACGTAGCGGGCTTCTTCCTCCTTCATGAACCTCTCGAGACCCCAGTCCCTTATTTGAGGGATTGCCCTTAATATCACCTTTTTGCCCACGGCCATGGGAAAATTTTCAATGTGCTGGCAAGGCCATTCACTGCATTCATGGCAACCTGTGTAGCCTTTTTCCCGGGTACAATCACGGATCTCACATATTTCACAATACCTAAATAACTTATCCGACATGCACCCATTACACTTGATGTCCTCAATGGCTAAATCCTCGCTGCCGGGAAGTGTGCCTTTGCCAGGGACTCCACCCTTGTAAAGATTGACGAGTCTTTCTTTGAACTTGGTATTGTTGTCGCGATCCGCAATGTATATGGCGCACACACCACAGTAAAGCCCGCAAGGCCCCATCAACGCATGATCCATCTTCAAGAGTTTTTCTCCTATATAATATGCCTATCTGTGAAACTCGGGCAGACGCGTGCTTGCTTCTGTAAGGGCTTCATCCACTTCTCTGTAAATGGTTTTTAATTGTTCAAGCGCCGGACCGGCCAGCGGAATCTTTCGCACAGCTTTTATCCTACCAAGCCTAAGCAGTTTTCTTCCTTGGGTTAGAACTTTGTCAAAGTTATAAAGTGAGATTATGATATCAGAAATCTTTTTTGCGTCTTCTTCAGAGATGTCTTGGGCCGAGAGTTCTACCACAAAATTCATGATGATGTTTCGGAGCTTTCTTGCAGCTTGCGCATATTTATAGCCTCTGTCCAGCAAGGTCCGGTCATTGTACGTAAATCCATCCATTGCGGTTTTTATTACCGCCCGGCAAATCCCTCCAAATCTCACCGTCTCCTTGATAGCCAGCTCAAGGGCCACCGTGGGGTCTTGCTTGGCACCTTCAATGATATAATGGGGTCTAGCAAATTCCTTGGCCGGTATCCTTTTCTCAGGTACTATCCAGGTCAAAAATCGCGAAAACGGCCCTACAATGGGTATAAAAATGACCGCGTCCACCAGCTTTATCATTACATGCAAGTTGGCTATTTGATGAGGCATACTGCCGCCTATCTTGGGAATTACCCAAAGGTAGAAGTGATAAAGAACAGTTAACGTCATAAAGGCCCCGAAGAGGTTGAAAAAGCTATGGGCAGCCGCAGCACGCTGGGCAGCACGGTCTGTCTTCAAAGATGCCAAAAGGGCAGTGGTGCAGGTTCCGATGTTGCATCCCAATATAAGGGGTATAACCTCTCTCAAATCTGTAACCAGCCCCTGGAATGCCAATATTACAATCAAACTGACGGTTATGCTGCTGCTCTGAACAATGGCCGTGGCTACAGTTCCCACCAAGAGCCCGAAGAGGGTACCCTTTAGTGTCCCACTGCTCATAAGAAATAGATGCCTAATGGTTTCTCTGGCCTCAGGGGGGATCGCGTTTTTCATGATCACGATACCGAGGAAAAGCAGACCAAATCCCATTATGGCCTGTCCCGTCTGTTTTATCTTTCTTGTGTCAAAGAAAAGATACAAAATCATGCCCAGCCCTATGGCCGGGAGAGCGAACTGGTCCAATTTTAAGGCGACCACCTGGGTGGTGACGGTAGTGCCTATATTGGCCCCAAGAATGACCCCAATGGACTGGGTAAATTCCAAAAGCCCCGCGTTTACAAATCCCACAACCATTACCGTTGTGGCACTGCTGCTTTGTATAATGGCGGTTACCACCGTGCCAAGGAGCAAGCCGTATATGGGCTTACCTGTCAATCTTGCAAGGATGGACTTGATACGGTTCCCTGCAGCCTTTTGAAGTCCCTCGCTCATAAGGTGAATTCCGAACATGAACAGCCCGATACCCCCAGCAAGGGCAAACAGCGTGGCCTTGATGGCCCCACCACCTCCTTTGGAAGGCACCGAGATGAGCACTAGGTGGCGTGGGCTATCTTGGTGATAAGAAGTTTGATTGGAATGAGAAACTGGGCGGGCTTTGGTGGTCTGAATTGTGCCATCAGTCCCCGATGCCGCTCTGCCATCTAAACAAGAAAGGAAGGTGAAAAAACACAGCAAAAGGATAACGCCGAGGCTGGCCATCTTATAGTTGCCCAAAGCATTCTCCATGGATTAGATCTTTTCTCCAATAAGAAGCACATTGAGTCGGTCTGCGGCATCTTCTATTTGGTCGGAAATAGAGGTCATTCGGCGCAGGAACAATTCCAATTGCATTTTTTGTGCGAGGGCAAGATCTGAAGAAAATATGTCTCTTATTAAGGCCTCTTCCTTTTGATCGATTTCTGATTCCATGTCTATTACTGAGGATATCTTCTCCCTGATGAAAGGCAGGTGACCATAATCGTGAAATGTCTCGTCAGGCATGAACTTTCCCACCGCCTCCCGAAAGCTTTTGTACATCGTGATAGTTGTTTCTATGATTTCGAAGAAGCCGCCCATATAATGAGTAGGTACCTCTGGGCGTTGAAACACAACGGTGTCCGATGCCTTCTCCGCAGTGTTTGCTATCTCATCAACTGCCTCACTAAGCATGTAGACGTCCTTCCGGGCCAAAGGAAGGAAAGCACCTGAGAAAAGGTTGTCAGCGATCTTCCTGCGGATGATATCGGCCTCTGTTTCAGCATAATCGCAATTTTCATGGATATCTTCAGCCAATTTAATGTCTCCCTTAAAAAAGGCCTCAACACAGCCCTTGAAACATTCTAAACAGTTTCCCACCTTCTCTAGATGAAGGTCGATCAACTCTTTTACCTTCTGTTCTTTTTCCGAGTACATGTGAACCTCCAATTTTATAAGACCCCGCCAATGTAGGATCTCAGCTTCTAAGGATAGAACCATCGGGCATGATAAAGTCTTCTTGCCTGATGCCCAAGCGGCTGAGCGAGAAATCATACTTAACAGGGTCGTCCGGGCAAATATTTCTAAAATAATCTGTTATTTCAAGAGCGCATTTTTGATCTGCACTTTTGCGCTGAGTCATTCCCAAGTTCGAGCAAATCCTGTACATGTGGGTATCAAGGGGGATCACCAAAATAGAAGGTGCGATCCCTTCCCATGGCCCAGGATCAACGCTATCTCTACGAATCATCCACCTTAAGAAAAGATGTAGTCTCTTACAAGCACTTCCCTTTTCAGGAAGGGGAAGGAGGCTGTTGTAGGATAGATCACCATTTCGGAGGTTTCGCACAAAGTGACTGAGGGCGGGAATTACAGAAAAGTGGTATCCCTCCAGATAGTGTGCAAAACACTCATAGAGGCTTCCGTAATGCTCTAGAGTTTTCTTGATTCCTTCCAAGAATTTCACGAGCTCTTGAGCTGATGTGAAGCGGTGCTTAAAATCCTTAAACAGGGCTAACCAGACAGACCTGTCAGTCTCCAGTATAAAATTCCTTGGAGATCCCCCCATAGCCTTGAGGACCAACATTACGGAGGACAGTATCTGTTTAACCCTGCCGTAAGCGAGCGAGGAAGCAATGAGGCCAGCAACTTCCTGGTCCAGAGGGCTTTGGTGCTGACGAACAAATTCAAGGGGATCGGGATGTATCCATTTGGGATGGTTGTATTTTTCGTAAAGGACTTTAAGCCACTTCTTATCTGCCTTCAATTCTCATCTCTCCCAATAAATACAGTCGCCAGGGCAAACGGACATGGCCTTCTCTATTTCCTCAAATGGATATGATTCCAGATCAGCCACATCGATAATATACGTATCGGGATTGCGGAAGAATACAGTAGGGCATAGTTCAATACACGATTCGCAATCTGTGCAACAGCGATGATCAATGGCAGGGTTTTTCAAAACTTGTCCCCTGGTTTTTCCCGTGGAGCAGCTTGGGATGGTGGCTCATTTTCTGGAAGGGAAAGGGCAAGGGTAACCTCAAAGGTCGTACCTTTTCCCATTTGGCTGATTACCCTAATGGAGCCCTCGGGATGTTCATCCACTATCCGCTTGGTCACACAAAGTCCCAGACCAGAGCCATGGGACTTGGTAGTGAAGAATGGCGAGAAGATTTTCGCTTGGTCTTCCTCCGAGATCCCAGGGCCATCGTCAGTTACGCTCACCTTTACTTTATCCCCCATAGCTTTGGCCTCAAGATGAATATGGCCGTCGCGCTGGGTAGCTTCCATGGCGTTTTTAACAAGGTTGAGAAAGACCTGCTTGAGTCGAGCTGTATCACCCAGAACCAGCCCAAGCTTTTCGTCGAAGTTGGCTGTGATCTTTATGTTTTTCTTTTCACAGGTATCCTTAAGCATGGATTTTATTTCCAGTAGCAGTTGCTTAATGTCAACAGGGCCAAGTTCCAGTTTCCGGGGCAGGTAATATTCCCTGAGGTCAGTAAGTAAATCTTCGAGCCTTTTAACCTCAGCCACTATGATGTTAAGTTTTTTTGCCACCTTTTCATCAGGTGCAGTCCTTGCTACCTGTCTGGCAAAGCCCCCAATGGTCATCAAGGGGTTTTTTATCTCATGGGTTATCTCGGCTACCAGCTGTCCGAGGGCGGCAAGGCGTTCTGATTGCAAAATTCTTTGTTGAAGTTGCTTGGTTTCGGTGAGGTCTCTTACCAGACCGGTAAAATAATGTCTGCCTTTCAATACCGTTACTGAAAAAGATATCTCTACCGGAAACTGCTGCCCATTCTTTCTGGTGGCAATAAGCTCCCGTTCGTGCCCTATGCTTTTTCCTCTTCCTGTCTGGAGATAGCTTTTTACGGATTCCTTGTGATCCCTTGCGCAAGAGGGGGTCATAATGGTGGTTAGATCTTTACCCAGGACTTCATCTCTGCTGTATCCGAAGATTCTCTCGGCTGCTCTATTAAAGAAAATAACACGGTGATTTTCATCAATAGTAACAAAGCCCTCATTGGTGCTCTCTACCGCTTCTCTCAGGATGTGGAACTCCTCAGAACTATGTGCGTTATCTAGCTTGCCCATTTTTAGGCGCCTTGACAGTATTCCGGCCCCCCCATATACTGATCTAACAGATTTAAACCTCTTTAATGGACCTCACCGCTTACTGGGGCCCCGGATTTGTGGTGGTTGAACAAATCTCCAAATAAAAATGATGAAGGGCCATGAAAATCGTTCTCGTTTTTTCCCCGGTTTACCTTGAGTCGATGTATAACCTGCCTCCACTGGGGTTTATAAACCTTGCGACTATGCTTGAGGGCTCAGGCCGCGAAATGAAGATCTTGGCTTTCGTGCTAGCGATCAGGCAACGGGCCCTCAAGATGGGAAAAAGCATTTACGACGAGTGTGCTGACAGGGTTATGCAAGAAAATCCGGATCTGTGGGTCTTTCGATTCAATGTACCACATATCCTGCAGCACTCAACATTGCTAAGAAGATACGGGAGCGGATAAGCGATGTCAAGATTGTGTTTGGTGGGCACAATGCCTCGTTTGTTGACACAGCCACACTTGAAGCTTTTCCCTTTGTAGACTGCATCGTAAGGGGAGAGAGGGGGGAACACACTTTCGCTGAATTGGTCGAAGCTTATGAAGGCGGCCTGGTTCCCTTTCCTTGGCAGATAGATGGGACAGGAAGCGTATGGTGGAAGATCAGGAATCATGAGAATCACTTTGAGATGATCCGAAGTTGGTACGTTAAAGCTACAAGATAGGAGATGGGGGATGAAGGTTTTTGTCACCGGTGGAACAGGTTTTGTTGGTACCTTGGTTACCAGGCACCTTCTAGCACAAGGCTACGAAGTAACAGTGCTCACCCGTTCCATGTCAAGGGCCGCCCATATGCCTGAAGGAGCGGTGCTGATCGAGGGCGATCCAACTGAAAAGGGTGCTTGGCAAAAGCAGGTTTCAGAGCATGAGGTCATCATTAACCTTGCTGGCAGCTCCATATTCACGAGATGGACAAAAAGCGCAAGGCAGCGCTTGAGAGAAAGCCGCCTCAAAACCACCAGGAATCTCGTGGAAGCATTGGCCCAAAGACGGGAACAAGAAACCCTACTACTCAGCACATCAGCTGTGGGCTACTATGGTTTTAGGGGCGATGAAATATTGGATGAAAACAGTGCAGGAGGGGATGATTTCTTGGCCATTTTGGCTAGAGACTGGGAGAAAGAGGCATTTCGAGCAAAGCAACTGGGGGTACGGGTAGTGGCCTGCAGGTTCGGGACTGTGTTGGGAAAGGGCGGTGGTGCCCTTGACAAGATGGTAAAACCTTTTCGAATGGGCCTGGGCGCGCGATTCGGCAAGGGGACCCAGTGGTTTTCCTGGATTCATCAACAGGATCTTCTCTCTATCTATTCGTTTTTGATAGGACGTAAGGATATTTCCGGCCCCATAAATTTTACTGCGCCCGAACCGGTAACCAACGATCAGCTCACTAGGACATTAGCACGGGTTTTGAGAAAGTCTTTGTATATGCCCCCAGTTCCTGGTTTCATGCTTAGGCTTATCCTGGGAGAGTTCGGTTCTGTTTTGTTAAAAGGGCAAAGGGTCCTTCCCAGGAGGCTCATGAGTCTTGGTTTCAAGTTCCAGTTCCCAACCATAATGGAGGCCCTAAGTGACTTGCTGTCCTAGGCATAGGTCCCGGACTACGCATGTATAAAATGGTCGATGGGCCAGCAAGATTTTCCTTGATTGCCTATCTCCTTCATAATCCTTGCATTGACCAAGGAGTCCCATTACAATAACGCCCATGAAATAGAGACGCTATTTTTTGTTGCCCTTTTGATTGTTTGTGGAGGGGGTTATTGAAATGTCTGAGCTTATCTTGTGGACCAGTAAGGAAATGAACAGGCTTCGCCGCGATCTGGATAGATTGCTCGAACGCCTCTGGGTCTGCTTTGCTGGCGGAGCGGAGCTGCCTGGCGAGATGAAGGGACCCTACTTTGAGATTGTGGATGAGGGAGACACCTTGGTAGTTCTGGCTGAGATGCCCGGGGCATCGCCAGAGGATGTTGAGATTTTTGTCAAAGGGGAAATCCTTTACATCCAATGCCGAAAAAGAACGGTCACCAAGGAGGTGGGGCTGTTTCATAGGAAAATAGAGAGAACCTTTAGCACGGTGTCGAAACAGATAAGGCTGCCGTTCAAAATTGATGCTTCAAACGTAACAGCGGATTATGTAGCTGGTGTATATCGCATTGTGTTACCAAAGCTGCAAAGAGCCAAGAAGAAACCTGTAAGAATAGAGGTCAAATAGATATGCAGGAGGTGGACATGCCCAGGAGGAAAAAATATCCAGAGGTTCCCATAGAAAAACTGAGATGGAGACTGGACCCTAAAACGCTTCCCTTTGAGACTACTGATGAGCTCGACCCCCTTAAAGAGATAATAGGCCAAAAGCGAGGGGTGGAGGCTCTCGAGTTTGCAATCCACATGGATAAGCCTGGATACAATGTTTTCGTAACAGGTGTAGCGGGCACGGGGCGATTGGCAACTGTAAAGACGCTTCTGAAGAAGATCACTAAGAAGGAAAAGGTTCCTGATGACCTGTGCTATGTGAACAACTTCCAAAACCCCGAGGCTCCTGTATTACTCCGCTTGAAAGGGGGGACTGGGGTTGAATTTAAGAAAGACGTTCAGGGTTTTGTGGAGACACTAAAGAAGCAGATTCCTCAACTATTTGAGAGCCAAGAGTATATCAACCTAAAAAAAGAGATAATGGAGGCATACGAGGAGAAAGGGAAAAGCTTTTTCAAGGAATTGGACAAAAAGGTCAAGCAAGAAGGCTTTGCCTTGGTTGATGTCCAGATGGGACCTATCAAGAGACCAGAAGTTGTTCCCTTGGTTGATGGTCAACCCATGACAATCGACCAAGTTGAGGCCTTGGTAGAAAAGGGCAGGTTTCCGAAAGAAGAATTTGAGGCCATGAAAGAGAAACAGGCAACGTTGAGGGAGCAAATTGATCAAATTTTTCTGGAGCTGAGGGATCTCCAAAAAGAGGTTCAGGAAAAGATAGAAAAGATGGATCGTGTGATGTTCATGAAAAATGCCTCCGAGATCATGGCCCCCTTGCTCAAGAAATATAAGTCAGAAAAGGTTAGAAAATATCTTGAAGCCATGCTTGAGGACATGGCGGATAACCTGCATATATTCCGCACTCAACCCCAGCCCCCTGGGGTACAACCAATGATGCCCATGATACCGCATCCGGATCCTTTCCAGCCTTATCAGGTTAATCTGATAGTGGACAACAGCGAGCAAAAAGGACCACCGGTTATTATAGAATCCTATCCAACTTATAGAAACCTCTTTGGAAGCATTGAAAGAGTGGTTGACCGCACAGGTGTCTGGCGTACTGATTTTAGCAAGATAAAGGCCGGATCATTGATCAAGGCAAACGGGGGATACCTTGTAATCAACTTGCTTGATGCCATTACTGAGCCAGGTGTATGGCAGGGGCTGAAGCGTGCCCTTAAAAGCAGAAAGCTTGAGATTCAGACTTATGATCCGTTTTATCTTTTTACCACAACTGGATTGAAACCCGAGCCAATCGAGCTCGATGTGAAGGTGGTCCTTATCTCTGATTATTATCTTTATTATCTGCTGAATTACTACGACGAGGAGGTTAAAAAGATATTCAAGGTGAGGGCCGACTTTGACACTGCTATGGACAAGACAGATGAGTCCATTCGACAATTTGCCGCCTTTGTAAAGAGAAAGACAGATGAGGATAACCTTCGGCCTTTTGATCGAACCGGAATTGCAGCATTAGTGGAGCATGCTGTGCGGATGACGGGCAGGCAAGAAAAGATATCCACCAGTTTTCCCGATATCACGGATCTTATTCGTGAGGCGGATTTCTATGCAGCACGGGATAAGTCGCCGGTGGTAAAGGAAGCCCATGTGGACAAGGCGATTGATGCGAGGATCTTCCGTTCCAACCTGGTCGAAGAGCATATCCAGGAGATGATTGACCGCGGCACCTTGCTCATTGATGTAGACGGTGCGGTGGTGGGACAAGTCAATGGCCTGGCGGTTTATCAACTGGGTGATTATACATTTGGAAAGCCTACACGAATCACGGCCTCAACTTCCATGGGGAGGGCGGGAATCATAAATATTGAGCGTGAGGCGGACCTTTCGGGTGCCACGCACAATAAAGGTGTGCTTATAATGGCGGGGTACCTTAGGAAAAAGTATGCCCAGGACAAGCCCCTTACCATGAGTGCTAGTATTGCCTTTGAACAATCCTACAGTGGTGTAGATGGGGATAGCGCCTCGTCCACTGAGGTTTATGCCTTGCTGTCGAGCCTTTCAGAGGTGCCTATCAAACAATCTATTGCAGTGACTGGCTCAGTGAACCAAAAGGGAGAAATCCAGGCTATCGGAGGGGTTAACGAAAAAATAGAAGGATTCTATGACTGTTGCAAGAAGCTAGGTTTTACGGGCAATCAAGGAGTTATCATACCAGAGGCAAATGTTAAGGACCTGATGCTGCGGAAAGATGTGGTCGAAGATGTGAAAAAGGGGAAATTCCACATTTACCCCATTAAGACAATTGACGAGGGTATTGAGATCCTCACTGACATAAAGGCAGGCGAAAGACAGGAGGACGGCAGCTATCCCAAGGGGACAATCAATTTTCTTGTTGACAAGAAGTTGAGGGATCTGGCCGAGGGGCTCAAAAGATTTGGAGAGGAAGAGGCTAAGGAGGAGAAAAAAGGGAAGAGGAAGAAAAAGACCACGCCGAAGAAAAAGAAATGACCATTGAGGAAAAGATCGCCTGGGCTGAGACTCAATTTGTCACGTCCAAAGCCTGGTTTTTCTCAGATACTGTCCTTACAGGCCTTTTGGAGAAATTTAGATCGGCCAGGGCTGATTGCCGATTCTTGATGGCAGAGGCAGGTATCATTGACATTTGTCGCAGGTGCGAACAAGAAGAAGGATCGTGCTGCGGGGCGGGTATCGAGGATCGCTACGATAAGTGGATTTTGCTTGCAAATCTGCTTTTGGGCGCCCGGCTTCCAAGAAAGCGGTGGAAAGAGGATAGCTGTTTTTTTTTGGGACCCTGGGGTTGTGTACTGACAGCACGGCACGCCATTTGTGTTAATTACTTGTGTAAAAATATTACGGACGAGGTTGAGCCAGACAAAATTGCGTTATTGAGAGAAAGAGAAGGGAAGGAGCTTGAGCTCCTTTTTTTTATTTGTGAAAGATTGAGGAAGATAATAAGAAAACGTGGACAGCAAGGTAGAGCAGGCCTTACAGACAGTGGCAGAGTTCTATGACGCCAGAAAGGTTGGAGATGTGGGTCCTTTGGGGTTTCGCAGGTCGTCGGACCTTTCCACGCTGCTTTCTTGTGCGAAAGAATTGAAACGCATTGGGTTGTTGAAGCCAGATTCTATCTTTCTGGACATGGGGTGTGCAGACGGTAGGGTCAATGTATTAATGAGTTATTTTGTCCGTGCCTCGGTGGGTATAGAGGTTGATGAATGGACCTTGGAAGAATATGCTCAACTAAGAAAGGAGTTGGATCAAGTTCTACAATCAAGAAACTTGCCACTTCCACCGCAGAATATCTATCTATTTCATGGCGATGCCTGTGATGACAGAACCCATAAAAAAATTGAAGAGATAGTAGGAGCGGGTCTTGGAGACTTTGATTTTTTCTACACGTATCTGGTAATGCATGAGGAGTTCTCTCGCTTGGTCTCGGAAAAAGCAAAACGTGGTGCTATCTTTATGTGCTATGGTATTAACAGGGTTGTCCCTCAGTATGAAGGATTGAGGTTACTAAATAGCATCAGCCCATTAATGGGTATCTTAGCCTTATACACTAAGGAATAACCAATGTGGTTGTGACAGGATTTCATGAAGTATGAAGGTGAAGATGAGAGACAGAAGAATCCTGATCAAGAATGTTGGGCTGCATCAAGCTTAGTGCCGAAAGGAAACTGCTAGGCTCAAATATTTATCACCTTCTTCAAAAACTAACCGTTTTCGAACCATCATCTTGAGAAAGGCCTCAATATCACTTGCACTAAAGGAGGGGAACCGCGCTGTTATTTCTTGGATATTGCGTTGAGTTTCACAAAAGAGATATATTTGCCTTGAAGTTCCCTTGAGCTTGTGGGTCATGGGATAAGCATCGGGGCGCCGCTCTCGAATAATGAGAAAATCGCCTCCATCCATGTATGAGAGAATGGGGGGTGACTGGGGTGCCTGGTGTAACCTCTCATACCATTTGGCCCACTGAATCACCTTTTCCCTGACAGGTCTCCACAATTTTCTTTGCCTCATCACTCCGCCATGATAGCCCTGAATCATTGTAAGCAAGGACTTGTAAACAGCCTCAGGAAAAATAACCCGATAGTTGGGATGATTAAATATTCTCTTGATTCCATATGTCTTCCTGTTATTCCATACGGGACTGCCATAGCCTAACCAGAATGGAATTGCTTTGAGGGGTCGGAAAGGCATGACGAAGTCAAGGGCATTGAGGGTTTCATTTACATCTTGCTCGTCACTTCCCGGGAATTCCGTAATAAGATTGCCGGTAAGATTTGGCAGGCCGGATGTTTCACAATTTTTCATTATCTCAATGTTGTCCATAGTTGTGGTTCCCTTGTTGAGTTTCTTGAGGAGGCTGGTACTAAGTGCCTCAATACCTACTTGCACTTCCTTCATACCGGCTTGTCCCATTGCCTTGAGGATGGAAACACCAGCATTTGCCCGGATTTCTGCAAACAGTTCAAGATCCATGTTAAGCTCACAGATTTGCTGGAAGAATGCCTGAAGGTCTTTTTGAGGAAGAAGGTTGTCCATAAATGAGAAACCCAATACTTGATATTTCCTGGCAAGGAAGATCAGCTCTGATAGCATCTTTGCCGAGGATTTACTTCTATATCCTCTCCATTGAAGATTCAGGTTGCAAAAGGTGCAACGGTTCCACCAGCATCCTCTGGACATCTCGACGGGGATTCTTGGAAGAAACTTTTTTCTTGTTTGAAGGCTCTTCAAGTCCAGAAAATAATCATCATAGTCCGGAGGAGGGAGGTCATCCATGCGAACTACCTGTTCAGGGTCCCGCAAAGATCTGGTGCCAGGCGCAGGAGCATCGGGGGCTTTGGTAGTGGCTATTTCCTGAACTAGTTTCATCAATGGCAACTCCCCTTCGCCTTCTATCACAAACGTTATGTCGGGAAACGTTTGAAGCAGGCTTTTTCCCAGTGCCCCGGCACACGATGATCCTCCGACTACAATCGGCACATCTGGGGCCATTTTGCGGATTTGGGTGATGAAATAAATAGAGCTTGTCAGCTGTGAAAAGCACACGGAAAGACCAATGAGGCGATATCTCGCCCAGTCTTGCGCCGAAAGTATCTCCTTCGAGCACTTACTGAGCTTTTCGCATAATTCAAGAAAAGGAAGTTGCTTGCAATGGTTGGTGCGGGATACCCTCCGGTTCCAGAATCTCTCGATTGCCTCTAATTGTTCCGGGTACAGCAAGGCGGCATAAAGTGGCTCTGCAAGCCAGGCACTTTGGGATATCTCTTCGTACAAAGGGTAACCAAGGGCGGCTGCCACTTGAAGGTAAAGGTGGAAAGTGTCCACCTTTACCTCGGGCAGTCGATCAGAGATGAAGGCCTTTAGGGAGCCGAGCTGGATTGATGGGCGATTGAAAAGGGGCCACGGCGTTGAGACAAGGGCTATCCTCATTGGGCTTTTGCTGATTCATAACCCAAGTCAAAGGCCTTCAGATTGGATTCCAGGAAGGCCTTCTTGGTTGATTGCTCAATGGTGGTCTTCATGGCTTCAGCATCTATGGGGATAGCACCGGAGCCAACTAAGGCGCCAAGCATGACCATGTTAAGAGAAAGGGGGTTACCAACCTGAGCTGCCATGGCGTCCCCGTCTAGCGCTATAACATGTTTGATCTTTGCCCGCAGAAGATCCAACAACTCCTCTACCGGGGGATAAGACCCTTGGCCTATAGAAACAGTAAAGGGCGGTAAGGGATGTGTGTTGGTAATGACAAGGGTGTCCTGATTACATTTCCTCAGCGCCCGCAAAGTCTCAATAGGCTCAAAACCTACTAGTACGTCGGCCTCCCCGTCTGATACAATGGGACTGCTTACGTCACCCAAGAGCACTGCTGATTCCACTATTCCTCCTCTTTGGGCCATACCATGGATCTCGCTTACCAC
>QMLZ01000062.1 GCA_003646995.1 Deltaproteobacteria bacterium
AAAGGGCATGCCTTTTTTGCCTTTTCGCCATGCGATCAGGGCAGGTAGCAATTGGGTTTTGAGATAACGTTTGTTTCCTATGAAGTTGTCGTCTACGAAAAATATTCGGCCACGCCAACCCAAGTTGTAGATAACGTTAAGCTCATCAATTATTTGCGTGACCGTCTTTAAACGGGGTTTATGGCCAAACAAGGCGGTCACATTGCAAAACTCACAGTTAAATGGACAGCCCCTGGAGAACTGTATGCTCATGGAAGCATAATGCTTCATGTCCAAAAGGTCCCAGGCAGGAGCAGGGGTCTGGGTGATGTCAGCAAATTCAGATGCCCTGTAGATTCGCTTTGCATGGCCCTTTTCGATGTCAGCCAAAAACAGGGGCAAAGTGACCTCAGCCTCGTTTAGCACCAAATGATCCACATCCTCAAACTCTTCATAAAACTCTTCATATTCACTGGTGAAAAGTGGCCCACCCCCCACAATAGAGACCCCTGCTTCTTTGCACTTGGCAATTATCTCATTGACAGAAGACCTTTGAACTGCCATGGCACTGATAAACACGAGGTCTGCCCATTGCAGGTCACTATCAGTGAGAGAGGTGACATTTAGGTCCACAAGCCGTTTTTCCCACTGCTTCGGCAACATGGCCGCTACGGTCAGCAAGCCCAAGGGAGGATAGGCGGCTTTTTTACCGATGAATCCAAGTGCGTGTTTAAAGCTCCAGAATGTGTCCGGGAATTTGGGATAGATAAGTAATACTTTCATAATGTTTCCTTGCGTTTTATAAGGTTAAAGTTGTGGAATAGCCTTTTCTTTGTTCATAGACCGCAAAAGTTTCAAAAAAGCCATGTACAAAACCGGCGATGATGAGAACGAGCAGGAACAAACCTAAGCTAAATGCACGGTCAATAGGCTAGCCTAATAGACCGGTTCAGTTGCTAAAGCGAGGATCAAATCCAACGGTATAACTGGCTTTAGGGTTGGAAATAGGTTTCCTGAAATGTTGGTTGACTTCCTTCCTAAGAGAGCGTGCTCTACGCCGAAATAATGATGAATTGCCCAAACTATATCACATCCTCAAGCGAAAGTACAGCTTATTTTATTTGCAAGAACAGACCAAGTACTAACCGGCCTTTAGGGACATTGGAGAGTATGTCAGCATTAGTTTAAGTACCGAAGATCTAAAGCAGAAAGGAGCATGCCAAAGCGGCACCTACTATGCCGGCCAGGTCTGCAGTGAGAGCTGCAGCCAGTGTATGCCTGATCTTTTTCACTTGCACCGCCCCAAAATATATTGCTATCACGTAAAAGGTGGTCTCTGTCGAGCCTTGCAGAGTGGAAACCAAATAACCTATGTAACTATCGGGTCCTATTGAGGGGTCATTGATTATGGAAGCCAACAGGCCGTATGCCCCTGACCCGGAAAGCGGCCTCAATAGGGCCATGGGCAATGCTTGAGCTGGCAGTCCAATCTTATCTGTCAAAGGGCCTAGGAGATTTACCATGAGGTCCATTGCACCACTTGACCTAAACATCCCCACCGCGACGAGGATGGCCACGAGGTACGGAATGATTTTGACCGCCACGTTAAATCCTTCCTTCGCGCCATCGACAAAGACCTCATAAACTCTGACTTTCCTCAGGAAACCAAACAGGAGAAAGCCCAGCATCAGGCCCGGAATCACCCAGGGTGAAACCTGCTTGCCCCAAAGTACTGCCAAAGGTATGCAGGCAAGTAGTGCCCCTATGGCAAGAATGGTGACCCAGAGGGGATAGGGACTGGTCTCATCGTGGGAGATCCATGGTTCATTGTTTTCCGGGGGTCTATGAGATACCCTCACTCCGGGTCCTTCGGGTGGCCTGCCCTTTGCGCACAGATGTCCATAAAACTTTGCGGCGACCACGGCAACCAGTGTGGAACAGAGTGTTGCGAAAAGGGTGGTTGGAAGGATTCCGGCTGGGTCCGTAGAGCCTGCCGCGGCCCTCAGGGCTATCACACCCGTCGGCAAGAGGGTGACGCTGGATGTGTTGATGGCAAGGAAAAGGGCCATAGAATCAGTAGCAGTTCCGGGTTGACCGTTAAGCTTGTCCAGTTCCTGCATGGCCCTTATTCCGAAAGGAGTTGCCGCATTACCCAGTCCCATGGCATTGGCAGAGATGTTGAGGATCATGGCACCCATGGCAGGGTGGTCCGGTGGAATATTTGGGAAAAGTTTGACCATTATGGGACGGATAAGGCGGGCGATTATTCTTAGTAAACCTCCGGACTCCGCCACCTTTACCAGACCAAGAAAGAGGGTCATAACTCCAACGAGGCCGAGGGCCAGTTCTACTGAATCTGCAGCAGACTGGATCATTGCCTTCGTGAGGGCCTCCATGGGAGAGGGAGTACCTGGCGCTGCCAACCAGTGGAGTTGGTGCCATCCAGCCACTATGCAGGCAATGGACACAATGGAAAAAAACACCACGTTCATTGCGTAACTCCATTAGGGGAGGTAATCTTGGCTAGGCCTATCACATTAGGTGTGAGTTTGCAATCCTACGATAGGATTGCAGGGGTTGGACATTGTCACTATTAGACTACACGTGATGCGATCTGCCCCGGGATCGACTGGCACTTCGTGATCTTGAAGTATTCTTGGCCCTAATGGATTTATTTGAGCCCGTTTTCCTATGATTGAGCCCGAGGGCTATCTCAAGAACCTCGTCCATTCGAGTCACTAGATGAAACTTTGTGTGCTTTTTTATTTTCTCCGGTATCTCATCAAGGTCGTTTTGGTTTTCCTTGGGGATAATTATCTCCTTGATGCCGCTTCTGTTGGCTGCAAGAACTTTTTCCTTTATACCTCCCACGGGCAGTACTGACCCACGCAAGGTGACCTCCCCGGTCATGGCTAGCTTACTCTTGACAGGCTTTCCGGTCAAAAGCGATGCCAGGGCCGTTAGCATTGTAACCCCTGCAGAAGGACCGTCCTTAGGGATGGCGCCTGCTGGCACGTGTATGTGAATATCCTGGTCTTTATAAAAATCCTTGTCTATACCTAGTTCTTCGGCCCTAGAGCGGAGGTAGCTCAGGGCCGCCTGGGCGGATTCCTTCATTACGTCACCGAGTTGTCCTGTGAGCACAAGGGCCTTGTTCCCGGGCATCTTAGTAGCCTCTATGAAAAGTATGTCCCCCCCAGTAGGCGTCCATGCCATGCCAATGGCAACCCCGGGCACTGACGTCCTTTCCGCAGTGTCGGGGCTGAACTTGGGTTTGCCCAAGTATTTTTTTACCTTGTCTTCTGTGATGATGAATTCACCCTTCTTGCCTTCTGCTACCTCCTTTGCAATGGCCCTGCAGACTGCCCCAATTTCTCTTTCGAGGTTCCGGAGCCCTGCTTCCCTTGTGTATTCCCTGATAATTTTACGCAGAGCACATCTGCGGAATTTTACCTGAGAGCGTTTCAATCCGTGCTCTCTGATCTGACGAGGAATGAGGAATTTGATCGCTATCTCCAATTTTTCGTCTTCTGTATAACCTGCCAGTTCCAGTATCTCCATCCTGTCTCTTAATGGGGCGGGGATGGGATCCAATTGATTTGCTGTGGCAATGAACATGACTCGAGATAAATCGAACTCAAGTTCAAGGTAATGATCAGAAAAAGAATAATTTTGTTCAGGATCCAGGACTTCCAGTAGGGCCGAGGACGGGTCACCCCGGAAGTCCATCCCCAATTTGTCCACTTCGTCAAGCATGAACACGGGATTGTTGGACCCTGCTTTCTTGATACCTTGTATGATACGGCCGGGAAGAGCGCCTACGTATGTCCTGCGATGTCCCCTGATCTCTGCCTCGTCGCGGACGCCCCCCAGAGAGATGCGAACGAATTTGCGTCCCATGGCCTCTGCTATGGCCTTACCAAGACTCGTCTTTCCAGTACCCGGAGGCCCCACAAAGCAAAGTATTGGGCCCTTATGATCAGGGTTCAGCTTGCGGACAGCCAGATATTCAAGGATTCTCTTTTTGACTTTGTCCAAGTTGTAATGGTATTTGTCCAAGACCTTCTTGGCCTTCTGAATATCGATATTATCCTCTGTCCCCTCCAGCCACGGAAGCTCCAGGATCCAATCCAGGTAAGTTCTTGATACCGTATACTCAGGAGACATAGGACTCATCTTGGCGAGCCTTTCTATTTCCTTTTCGGCTACTTGCCGTACCTGGTCGGGAAGTGATTTTTTCCCAAGCCTTTCCTTGAGCTCAGTGATTTCAGTGGGCTCTTCCTTATCCATGCCCAGTTCTTTTTGAATAGCCTTCAGTTGCTCTCGAAGAAAATACTCACGCTGGCTTTTGTCTATGCCCTTACGAACGCGGTCCTGGATTTCCTTGCCCATCTTTTGGAGCTCCAACTCCTCATTAAGGAAAAACATAAGCTTGCTAAGCCTGTCCTTGACGTCAAGGGTCTCGAGTATCTCTTGCTTCTTGTTCCGATCTAAGTTCAATGTTGAGACGATCATGTCGGCCAGGGCTCCAGGCTTGTCCACGTTCCTCGTAAGCTGGACCAATTCGGGAGGAAGGTGAGGCGAGAGGTCCACAATCTGCTTGAACAAGTTCAGCGCATTGACCATCATGGCCTCTATTTCTTTGCCTGTATGTTCAATATCACTCAATTCTTCGATTCTTGCCTTTTGATACGGCTCTTCTGTTATGAGTTCGGTAATGGCCACCCTGGAAATACCTTGTACCACCAGAACGGTGCCGTCCTCGGTTTTTGTTAGCTTGACTATCATTCCCGCGGTGCCGACCCGAAACACTTCTGGGGGTCTTTGTTCTGTTTCGGGGTCTTGTATCATCGCCACCACGAGGAGCTTGTCTTTCTGTAACACCTCATCTACCAGTTTTAGATACTCCTGGTCCCTTACCATGAGAGGTACGACCATGCGTGGAAATATTACTGAGTCCCTTACCGGGAGAATCGGTAGAATCTCAGGTAATTTCTGTCCTTTTTCTTCCATTTCTTCACCTCAGAAATGCATTGAACTTAAATAGTGATCCCGCCGTCAGTGTCTATTTCTATAATGACGTCGCGGGAGACCCGGGTTTTCTTTTTCATTTGTACACTCAAAAGCCCGTCTTGCAATTTGGCTTCAATGGCTTCGGGATCAACCAAGGTCGGTATACGGAAAACTCTCTCGAAAGCGCCGGTTCCTATTTCCAGTTGATGGTGCCTGATGGGTGTACCGCCGGGGAACCTCATAGTGCGTTTTCCTGCTATGCTTAAGTAGCCGTCATAATAAGAGACTTCGATGTCCTCATGCCTGACTCCAGCCACATTTACTATTAGAACGATGGATTCCTCGGTTTCATACATGTCGGCCTCAGGTGTCCAGCCTGATCCAGTGGGAGAAAATATGGGCCTAGTCACTCTTAACATTTCTTCCATCATCCGATGCATTCGATCTTGAAGGGATCTCGGCCTCCGATCGAATTTGACTTTTATGAAGTACATAAGGCATTCTCCCCTTGAAGCTTTTACTGTGCTTGCAAATCCGTTAGTTGAAATTAAATTTAATCATTGGATTTTGTTAGTAAAGAGGTCGAAGAGGAGACAGGAGCTTGAAGGTGAGAATTAGTATCCGCTCGGCTGCCTGGCAATTTTTTCAATTTGGTATCCCGTGGATTGTGCAACGGTAGCCCGGGAGGAACTCTGATGGACACAAGGACAGGTGAATGGCAATGGCAAAGGACTATTACGAAATTCTCGGAGTGGCGAAGAATGCCACAGAAGACGAGATAAAGAGGGCCTATAGAAAACTGGCACGGAAGTGGCATCCTGATATCAATCCTGGGAACAAGGAAGCCGAAGAAAGGTTTAAGGAGATTTCGAGGGCCTATGAGGTGCTCTCTGACAAGGAGAAGCGCAAACTGTATGATGAATTTGGTGAAGAAGGCCTGGAGGCCGGGTTCGATGCTGAAAAGGCCCGTGAGTATAAAAAATGGCAAGAGTACCAAGGGACAAGGGGCTGGAGCCAGGCTGGAGGCGAGAGTTTTGGCCGTTATCACAGCTATGAAGACATTTTTGGGGACATATTCGGGTTCGAGGATGTTGGCGGTGGGTTCAGCACAGCCAGGAAGAAAGGCAAGGGCAGAGATATTGAACATGACATAACAATTGATCTTATCTCCGCCCTCAAGGGTGTTGAGACAGAGCTTGCAATGCAGAGACCCAAGACGTGCTCGTTGTGTAATGGATCGGGTACTGATCCAAACGCCAAACTTAGGCCTTGTCCTACCTGTGGCGGCTCCGGGCGAGTTAACGTTGGTGGAGGACCAATCCAGTTCACCAAGCCATGTCCGACATGCCATGGTCACGGGCAGGTGGGCAAGACTTGCCCTGTGTGTGGTGGGTCTGGGCAGATGGCGGGGATGGAGCGGATTAAGGTCAAAATACCGCCAGGGGTAAAAGAAGGGTCAAAGGTGCGTGTGGCTGGTAAAGGAGAGCCGGGTTTTAATGGTGGCCCACCAGGCGATCTTTATTTAAGAATTCACGTGAAGCCTCACCCAGTGCTTAAAAGGGAGGGGAATGATCTCCATATGGAGGTGCCTGTTACGGTGCGAGAGGCGATAGCCGGGGCTACCATTACCATCCCCACGATCGACGGGCCGGTAAGGTTAAGAATTCCGCCCAGAAGCCAGAACGGAAAGGTATTGCGGTTGAAGGGAAAGGGCGCGCTCGACCCCAAGACCAAGAAGAGAGGCGATCTTTTGGTCAAGCTAGTAGTCAAAGTACCCGAAGCTGACGACAAAGAGATTCTGGAGGCAGCGGAAAAAATGGAGGCGTTTTACCGTGGCGATATAAGACAGGGCCTGCAAATTTAACGGGAAACTCGCTTTCGCCAAGGTCTTTCCACACCGAAGTATTGATCACACCACCTGGTACCATCGTTCAGCTCCTTTTCAAGGACTAGACGGTACTTCTCCAACTCTTCGCGGCTGGCCTTGGCCGGCACCCAAATGGGCTTTTCAAAGCGTATGGCTATCCTAGCAAATGGCTTCGGAATAAGGTACTGATCCCAGGTGTCCAGGATCCAGCACCTGTCTGCCCCCCATAGGACGGGTATAATGGGGGCGCCCGTTTCCCTGGCTAGTATGACGGAGCCGATCTTTGCAACCCTGGCCGGGCCAAGTGGACCATCTGCCAGGATACCGGCACTTCCCCCTTGCCTTATTCCACGTATCAGTTGCCTGGTTGCCATTGTGCCACCCCTGGTGGACGAGCCCCTGACATTCTTGAATCCCAGCAAGGCAGCAACCCTGGAGGCATACTCTCCGTCTCGGCTTTGGCTGATCATCATGATCACATGGCGCGAGCCGAAGTAGTGAAAATGATAGGACATGCGCTGGTGCCAGGTGACATAGACGGCTCGATTTCCTGCTGCTGAAAATGCTTCGTTGGCTTCTGCCTCGCCAACCACAGTGGACTTTCTACAGGAAAGCAAATAACCCTTTATCAGCAAAGCGGCTATGGGGGGGACTATGGCTAGGAAGAACGGATCATACCATTTGAGTACCGGTTTCTCGTTTTTTGCCACTCTTACCTCCTTAATTTAATACTAGCCCATGACAGACCGCAAAGCAAGGCAGAGATTCCCGGTCAGCAGGCCATCGCGTGGGCACCAGGGTGCGGGGGGTAATGAGAAGGTGGGCCTAGGGAGCAGCAGCTAAAGGTTTTTTCCATTTGACAGTAGATTCGAATGCCCCTAAATTAGCTACGTCTGCCTTAGGCACCCATGGAATTGGAGAGGATTTCATTGGTGTCCAAGATAGATGAATGCTCCGGCCTGAAACTACTGATCTGGAACAGCGAAGGTACCGTTACCGGGTAGACCCGCCTAGAGGGTGGATTCAGAGAATCAGATATTCATTGAAAAGATTGTCTCGGGTACGCCACGATGAAAGATAAGGGCCGAGGGAGCGCCCCTATGCGTATCGAACATGCTTTGTCCGCGTGCTTTACATGGGCCCTGGGTGAAACCCTTTGCACCATAAGATCAGTCCAAGGAGGCTTAAAAGAGAGTGCAAAGCAAGGGGTTGGAACATATGTCCCGAAAAGCGTCTGCTGGACGTTTTAGTTGAGGTTCTGGAAAAGGAGGAAGCTGCATGGAAAAGAAGACCTTGCTCAATACGAGAGAAGTTGCTGCTTTCTTGGATGTGAACGAAAAAGTGGTGTACAGCCTGATTGCCGAAAAGGGTCTGCCTGCAACCAAGGTTACCGGCAAGTGGCTTTTCCCTAGGCACATGGTGGAACAATGGATTGAAAACAATACAATAAATTACCCCGAGACGGCGACCTCTCTACCACCTTACCACGGGTTGCTGATTATAGCGGGCAGCAATGATATATTGCTGGATAGGGCCATATCCCTTTTTAATCGTCTGTATCCAGATGAAATTGCGGTTTTTGGCAACTTAGGCAGCCTGGGGGGGCTGCGGGCCTTGCGCCGTAACCTCTGCCATATTGCCACGAGCCACCTGATGGAGGGGGATGGAATCGAATACAACTTTGGCTATGCCAAAGAAGAACTCTCAAGACTGCCGGCTGTGGTCAATTTTTGTAAGAGAGAGCAGGGGCTGCTGGTAGCCAAGGGAAATCCCAAGGGCATTGGTAGCGTAACAGATTTAATTAAAAAAGATGTTACGGTGGTTAACAGACCCATTGGAACGGGCACAAGGCTTCTTTTTGACAATAAACTGGCAGAACATGGCATCAGCGAGGCAGATATCCAAGGTTATGGTAATGAGGTAGGCAGGCACATTGATGTCGGGCTGGAGATTCTCTCAGGGAAAGCCGATGCTGGACCGGGAATAAAGGCGGTTGCCCAGCTTTTAGGCCTGGACTTTATTCCATGGCGCTGGGAAAGATTCGACCTGTTGATACCCAAGGATCGCTTTTTTGATAAAGGGGTGCAGACTTTCTTGGGAATGCTCCGTGAAAAGGATTTTAGGAATCTGGCACGAGAACTAGGCGGGTATGATTTGAGATTAAGTGGAAAGATGGTGTTTCCGCAAGACAGGGAAGTCAATGGTGGTGGAGAGTGAAAAGGTATGGGCTCAAGTCAATTTTGTTTTGAACGCCCAAATCAGTAATGATATGCTAACATAACTAAGTATCAGCAGCAGATTGGGTAATGTATTATTTTCAGAGGAGAGGGGAAAAATGAGCCTTGACGGGGTTCTCAATGCAACATCCATCGCCATCGTGGGTGCTTCAAAAAATGAAACCAAAAGGGGCTATCAGGCCATTAAAACCTTGTTGGACCAAGGGTTCGAGGGGAAGATCTATCCCGTCAATCCAAAGGAAGACGCAGTCCTTGGGTTTAGGTGCTACGCCAAGGTGTCTGATATTGAAGAGCCCGTAGATCTTGCCCTGATTACCACACCAGCAAAAACGGTTCCTTCGATAATTGAGGACTGTGGAAAGAAGGGGGTAAAGGGTGCGGTAATTATCGCCGGGGGATTCAGGGAGCTTGGTGCCGAAGGCAAGAAACTGGAACAGGATATATTGGAGGTTGCCAGGAAATATAATGTTCGCCTGATTGGACCAAACACCTCGGGCATGATGAACCTGAAAAATAACCTGAATCTGGTGGGTATACCTGATGTGCCAAAAGGCGACATAGCCCTGGTGAGCCAAAGCGGAAATATGGCCCTTTCTCTAATCACCGAGGCAAGTGTTAAGAGCCAGAAGGGGTTTTCCTACTATGTTGGAGTCGGCAACGAGGCTGACATAAAGTTCCATGAGTACCTGGAATTTTTCGGCAATGATCCAGACACAAAGGCCATCCTAATGTACGTGGAAGGAATGAGCGAGGGGCGAAAGTTCCTGCAACAAGCCTATAGAACCACATTGCAGAAACCCATTATCTTGCTGAAAAGTGGAAGGTCGGCTGCTGGAAAGGCATCTGCAGGTTCTCACACTGGATCATTGGCAGGAATGTCAGAGGTAGCCCACTCGGCCTTCGAGCGTGCCGGAATAATTGTCATAGACAATCCTGACGAGCTATTTCCTGCAGCGGAGTCCCTTTCCAGCCTTCCATGCATCAGGAATAACAGTGTGGGGATCCTGGCCGACGGAGGTGGCCACGCAACCATTGCTGCGGATATCTTGACAGATCTTGGTGTAAAGATTCCGCAGCTTGGGAAAAGAACACAGGCAAAGCTTGGAGAGATCTTGCCGTTTACGGCCTCTGTTAGGAATCCCGTGGATGTTGCAGGTGGTGCTGATGCTGACCCGGCCGTGTTTGCTGAATGCGCAAAAATCATGCTCAATGATCATGATATTGGAGGGCTTTTGATTGTTGGTCTTTTTGGAGGCTATGGAATTCGGTTTGCCAAGAGCCTGAGTCTGATCGAAGAGGATGCTGCGCATCGTATGGGCAAGATGGTGAGAAAGCGCAATAAGCCCATTGTTGTTCACAGCCTATACGCTTCTAAGAACACTCATCCTATTGAGTTGCTTCGTTATTACAACATACCCGTGTACGATTCTCTTCATGTTGCGTGCAAGTGCATAGGTGTCCTGGCCCAGCGCGGCAATTACATGAACGAGTACCATGCAAAGGTGAATTTTGTCTTCAATTGGGGAGCAAAGGCTAAATCTGGCGGAAAGAGGATAATTGAGAACGCAAAGAAAGAAGGACGTAATTTTCTTTTAGAGCACGAGGCAAAGACACTGCTCAGACTGCACGGTGCGCCAGTAACTAATGATAAGCTGGTAAGGACGCCCGAGGAAGCTGTGAAGGTGGCTGAAGAGATGGGTGGTGAGGTTGCGCTTAAGATAGTATCACCTCAAATACTACATAAAACCGATGCAGGCGGGGTTAGGCTGGGCCTCAGGAAAAGACAGGAGATAGTCAAGGCATTTAATGAAATAATTGAAAATGCCAGGAGGTATAATCCAGAGGCCGAGATTCGCGGAGTACTCGTCTGTCCCATGGCTGAAAAGGATCTTGAGGTCATCATAGGGACCAAGGTGGACGATCAGTTTGGCCCGGTTATAATGTTTGGAATAGGCGGTATTATGGTAGAAGTCCTCAAAGACGTTTCATTCAGGGTGCTTCCCATATCCTCAGTATCTGCTAGAAAGATGATGGAAGAGATTCGTTCCGCACCCATACTGAATGGGGTGAGGGGAAATCCACCTTATGACAAGAAGATCCTCAGGAAGCTTCTGGTCATGTGCTCGGAATTGATAGAATCCTACCCGGAAATCCACGAGATGGATCTCAATCCGATCATTGTATATCGTCAGGGAGCGAAGGTGGTAGATGCAAGAATATTACTCAAGGATACTAATTAGGGTGGCCACTTACATGCCTTACTGAAATCTATTATCTTGGATCCTTTCACATAATCTTTGGCCTCATAGGCCGTGATATTGTCCATCTTGCGGGTGATCTCTTTGATGCGATCACATTGCTCTTTCAGGTCTTTTATGAGCTGCTCCCCCGGGTGCTTTGTCTCGAGTTCGTCGAGGATGTAATATATGAACTGCAATGGTTGGTTCAATTCGTGGCATGTGGCGCCAGCCGTCTCAAGGAGAACCTGGAGTTTTTCCCGCTGAATCCTCTCTTCCTCGGCTTGTTTTAATGGGGTGATGTCTCGGGTGACCGCGAGGAGACATTTTTCGCCGCCGTAGTCGATTACCTCAGCAGACCAAAGCACCTGCCTGATCTCGCCCGATTTCATCCTAAATTGAACTTCCATGTTTCTAACTACACCTGTTTTCTTCAGGATTCTTGTTATTTCATCCCGCTGGCGCGGGTCGACCCAAATGCCCAGCTCTTTGGATGTCTTCCCGATTACCTCATCACGATTGTAGCCCGTGGTTTGGAGGAACGCATCGTTTACGTCCACGTAAAACCCGTCCTCAAGGGTTGTAATGACAAACCATTCAGGACTGGACCTGAAGGCCTTGGTAAATTTTTCCTCGGAGATTCGCAAAGCCTCCTTTGCTCTCTCGTGCTCGGTGGTATCCATGAAATAGCCGAGGGTTGCACGTTGACCCTTGTATGAGATGGAGCAAACCCTTTCAATGACCCACCTTATGTCTCCGCTTTTGTGAACGGTCCTAAAGATGTAAGGAGATGATTCCAGACCTTTAAGCATTTTCGTGGCCTTGGTTTTAACCATTTCCCAGTCATCGGGATGTACTATCTGGTCTGGGCTCATGGTGAGTAGTTCTTCCTCGCTGTATCCCGAAATCTTTTGAAATTCAGGATTAACCAGCTGAAATCGGCCATCTTGTATTACATAGATACCAATGGGCGAATTGATGAATAGCTTGGTAAATAATTGAAGAGATAATGAATCCTGCTGATCAGTGGCCTTGGGCCGGTCTGCGTCTTTTTCGTCGGTTTGGCTAAGCGTGGCACCTCTATTTTGCTTCATCAGTTATTCCCTTTCATTTTACTACTATTTTGATAGGTAAACTGCCCAATCCTACCAGGTTAGCCGCATCAAAATCAATCAATAATCTAAGATCGGGATTGGATTTTTCCATAGGTCCTCTATTTGCGCACTAAATACGGCGCTGTCAAGATTCAATTTAATTCAGGCTGTGAGGGACTTGGGACAAGATCAATTCATTTTATAGCCTTTACCGGCCCCAACGCCACGAGATATAAAGGCTTGGAACTTTCGTTCAGGTCCAGAATTCTGGTTGCCTCGTCATCGTAAAACGCCCCTATCCCGCAGCATCCCAGTTCCATAGAGGTTGCCAATAGATATATGAGCTGGCCTATTCTCCCCGCTTCTAACATGGCGTGCCGGTATCCCCTAGATCCCATGGTTTTATCCAGGACCCTTAGGTTCGAAACAAAAAGGATAT
>QMLZ01000063.1 GCA_003646995.1 Deltaproteobacteria bacterium
ACATTGAAACGACCATCTTTTATATGGATATGAGAACCCATGGAAAAGGCTTTGAAAGATACATGAACAATGCAACCTCAAGCGGCGTCAGACTAATAAGGAGCCGCATCCACACTATTGACCGGACAGACAATGACAATCTCCTGGTGAAATATGTAGATGATAAGGGCGAGGCACAAAAGGAGATCTTTGATCTGGTGGTCTTGTCCGTGGGTCTAAGGCCATCCGCAGAGGCAACAGAGTTAGCTGCCCGAATTGGCCTCAAGATTAATACAGATGGCTATATTCAAACCAAGCAAAATTCTGAAGTGCAAACCAGCAAGCCTGGCATTTATGCATGTGGTGGGATCACCTCGCCTGAGGACATCAAAGGTTCTATCACTCAGGCAAGTGCAGTTGTTTCGGAAATCATGTCCTTCCTAAAACCTTCACCTTTCACAAAAGGATCAAGGTATCCCTCCCTAAAGGCTGTGGATACCGCGCCGAGGATCCTGGTTGCCTACCATGCCTGCAATGGTATGGACCCTGAAGTAGGCCAAAAGGTTAAAAAGGCAGCCTCAAATATGAGCGGGGTTGTTCAGGTAGTTCAGCTGGGAGAAGATCTGCTAGGGGATTTGCGGAAAAAGCTGAGAGAAACAAAGGCCAATAGGGTTGTCTTTGCCTGCTGTTCCCCTGAACTCCACAAAGCGTTGGTGGAAGAGGCGTTGCGCTCCAGCGGCCTGAACCCATACTTATACGAGACAGTGGACCTGAGGGTTGTTGGCGGCAAAAACAAGGGATCACAACTCCAGGACAGGGTGCAAGCTGGAGTGGCCAAAGCTACGTTTCTCACCCCTCCCCCCCTGAGAGAAGTTGAGGTCTTTAAGCAGGCCCTGGTTGTAGGCGGCGGCCTGGCAGGCATGCAATCTGCCTTATCCATTGCCAAAAGCGGATATAACGTAATACTCGTTGAAAAAACCGAGAGACTCGGTGGCCATTGCAATCACGTGAAAACCAATTGGCGCGGAGAAAATACCCAAGAACAACTGGAAAAACTCATCCGGACGGTGGACAGAAATAGAAAAATCAAGGTTCTCCTGAATGCTGAAGTAAAAAGAAACGTTGGTTCGCCCGGCCACTTTTCAACGACGATAAAGCAGGCAGACAAAGAGATTGAGGTATTACATGGGGTTACGGTCCTGGCAACCGGCGCCAACCCCACAAAGACCACAGAATACCTTTACGGCAAGCATAGGAATGTATTCACATGGGCGGAGCTCAGCCAAAAGCTCTTGGATGACCCATCGTTTTTCAAGAACAGCAAGGTGGGTGTATTCATCCAATGCGTGGGGTCTCGGGAGCCGGACAGGCCTTACTGCAGCAACTTTTGTTGCACCTTTGCTGTTAGGACTGCTATCGACTTGATGGAAATGAACCCTGAGATGCAGATATATATTCTATACCGCGATATTCGCACATTCGGACTCAGAGAATCCCTGTACCGCCAGGCAAGAGAAAATGGTGTAGTGTTCATTAAATATGAAACCAGCTCCAAGCCACTGGTAACCGCGGAAAATGGCATAGATTCGTTGAAGGTGACAGCCACAGATCACATATTGAATCGGCCCATTACCATCGAACCTGACTTTATCTCCCTCCAAACCGCTATTGCGCCGGACGGGAGCGCCCAGATAGCCGAAATCTTTGGGGTGGACCTTGATGAAGACGGCTTCTTTGCTGAATCTCCCGAGAAACTCAAACCTGTTGAATCCACAAGGCCCGGCGTTTTCCTGGCAGGCCTTGCCCACTACCCCAAGGATACGGGAGATTCCTTAACCCAGGCAAATGCTGCGGCAGCGAAGGCTGTTGAAATATTGAGGAAGGATACAATCGAGATAGGGGGACGGGTCGCAGAGGTTCGGCCCGAAAAGTGTGCCGTGTGTTGTACATGCGTTAGAACCTGTCCTTTTCACATACCATACATTGACCACGACAAAGGTGCAGCCTACATAGATCCTGGACTATGTCAAGGTTGTGGAATGTGCGTAGCCGAATGCCCCGGTAAAGCGATTACCATGGTTACATGTAGTGACGAAATGCTTAACGACGCCCCTGCATTTTTGCTCGGGATATCATAGGGCTCTACCATTGAGAAAGGAGAGCAATACAATGAATGATTTCGTACCTCAGATTGTTGCCTTTTATTGTTCAAATTGCGCTTCTGCCGCCGCAGACGTGGCTGAAGGCCTTAAACTCGAGCTACCTGATAATATCAAGATAATCAATGTGCCCTGCACTGGCCGAATCGAGATTCTCCACCTCCTTAAACCATTTGAAAAGGGGGCGGACGGAGTATACGTTGCAGGATGCCAGGAAGATAGCTGCAGGTACACTAGTGGAATAAACAAGGTAAAAAAGCGGGTGGAATATGTTAAAAAGATCCTTGAGCAACTCGAGATTGACCCGCGGCGTATCGAGGTATTTTCACTGTCCGCTTCCAACGGGCAGGAATTCGCAAACCTTGGTGTAAAAATGAGCGAAAGGGTCCGCTCCCTAGGACCTAACCCAGCTAAGGGTTGAAAACCTTTGTAGCCCTCGGCTGGTTTCATTGGCACCGCAAAGGGGAATAATTGGACGGATTCAGCCTATAATTAACTAAATAGTCCAAGGGGTTATAAGATGATCGTTGCTGAGCAAAAACCAATAAGAGAAATATGGGAAATGGTAAAGGACTTCAACAAAGTGCTGGTGATAGGCTGCAAAGGATGTGTGACCGTGTGTAACGTCGGGGGGGCCAAGGAAGTGGGTGTGCTCGCCTCCTTACTGAGGATTGCGGCCAACAAAAACGGCAAAACAATGGAGGTGGGGGAGGCCACCCTCGAGAGGCAGTGTGATCCCGAATATATCGAAGAGGTGAAAGATATAATCGGAGAATATGATGCAGTAGTTAGCATAGCCTGTGGAGTAGGCCCTCAATTCCTGTCGGAAAGGTATCCCCAGTCTCGTATCTTCCCTGGGCTTAACACCAAATTCATGGGAGGCGCTGTCGAACACGGAGTGTGGTCTGAGAGATGCGCTGGCTGCGGTACCTGTGTGGTCCACTATTTTGGTGGGCTCTGTCCCATTGCTAGGTGTTCCAAGAGCCTGCTTAACGGCCCATGCGGTGGCTCATCTGGCGGAAAATGCGAAATTTCCAAGGAAGTAGACTGCGTCTGGGACCTGATTGTAAGGAAACTAATGGAGCAGGGGCGCCTGGATGAGCTCAGGCAATTTAGGCCTGCAAAAGACTGGACAACGGCACGGGATGGCGGCCCCAGGACGATGATCAGGGAGGAGCTTGCAAAATGAGTGAATACAAGTCAGGAAGTAATCTTGAGAAGGTGCTTAAGGCTGGCCACTTTGCTTTCACGGGTGAATGCGGCCCTCCTCAGGGTGCGAATGTGGAAAAACTCAGGGAAAAGGCCCAGCATTTGAAGGGTATGGTCGATGCCGTCAATGTAACCGATAATCAAACAGCAGTAGTGAGAATGTCAAGCTGGGCAGCCTCATTGATTCTGCTGCAGGAGGGGCTGGAGCCCAACTTTCAGATGGTGTGCCGCGACAGAAACCGGCTGGCCATTCAAAGCGATATATTAGGCGTATATTCCCACGGTATACGCAACATGCTATGCCTTTCAGGTGACCACCAGAAATTCGGCAATCATCCCCAGGCCAAGAATGTATATGACATTGATTCCATGCAATTGATACACGCGGTCAAGACCATGCGAGATGAAGGCAAATTTCTCAATGGAGAACAAATAGACGTGCCACCCAAGCTCTTCATCGGAGCCGCCTGTAATCCATTTGCCGACCCTTTTGAATTCCGCGTATATCGCCTTGCCAAAAAAATAGAGGCTGGTGCGGACTTTATCCAGACCCAATGCATTTATAACATGGACAAATTCAGGGAATTCATGAAACGAGTGGTTGATATGGGGCTTCATGAAAAGTGTTACATTCTAGCAGGCGTGACCCCCATGAAGAGCGTAGGTATGGCCCGGTATATGGCAAAACAGGTTCCTGGCATGGACGTGCCCGATTCTCTCATCAAGAGATTACAGGGGGCAGGAAAAGGTAAGGCCGCAGAGGAAGGAATCAGGTTCGCAATAGAGCAAATAGAGGAATTTAAGGAAATGGAGGGAATAGCCGGGGTTCACCTCATGGCTATAGAATGGGAGCATAGGGTTCCCGAAATAGCCGAACGGGCAGGAATGCTCCCACGGCCCAAGGTTTAGTTGTTGCCTCTCTATTCGCCTAACGCCCGCTCACTAGAGCGGGCGTTCGTTTTTTTGCACCCTACCCTTTGTTCACCAACACCATCCCAATGCTCACCAACACTAGGGCCACTATCAGGCTTGCACCAATCGGTTCACCCAGCATGATCACCCCACTTATTAGAACTCCAAGGACAGGCGTAAAAAAAGAAAATGCATGCAGTAGGCTGACCTGATACCTGTGGACCAATTCAAACCAAACCAAATAACTTAGAAATGCCACTATTATGCATTGGTATGCCAGCGCCAGTATCCCTGTCACGCTGACATCATGAAAAAGGGGCGATTCAAATAACCAGCTCAAGCAAAAAAGCAGGGGAACCGAAAAAAGAACTTGGTAAAAGAGAGTCTGCAAGGGTTCTGTTCTATGAGCCAAGAATCGTTTTATATACACGGTCGTACCGCCCCACATGGCACCTGCAGTCAGTGCCATAATATCACCAGGTAATGTGTCGGCCGAAAAAGTTCCAAGCTTCTTAAGAAAAAGTACTAGTATCCCGCAAAAAGCTATTATGAGTCCCGCGGCCTTCCATGGCGTCAGTCGATCTCCCCCCAAGAAATAATGTGCCCCTAAGGCAGCGAAAAAGGGTGCAGTGTAAAGTAATATGTAAACCCTGGAAGCCAGTGTGTATTGCAGCCCCATGTAAATGAGACCGAACTCAGTCCCAAAGAGCAGTCCAACAACCAGACCGTGATATGTGACGTTCTTTGCAGGAAAGGCCTTTAGCCCTTTTACCCGCATCCAGATGTAAAGCCCCACGGTTGCCACCAGCGACCTTGTCCCGGCCATAAATAGGGGAGCAATCTCCCGCTCAGCTATTTTAATAGTGGCCATATTCGCTCCCCATACTGTTGCAAGGACAAGGAGGACCGAGATAGGCTTCCAATCAAATTCCTTGTGGAAGTAATTCTGCTTATCCTTCACGCTGCACCCTTCCCCTCCAAAAAAAGAAGGTGCTACCAGATATCTCCCGAGCAGCACCTTCCCAAAAATGAGCCAAAAGCTCAAGCTTGAACTTCCAATGGAATCTATCTCGTTCTTACAGCCTCCCCTCAATACCGATCTTGTGAATCTCCCGCCACCGTGAAGGACTTACGTACTTATCCCCCAATGACCACATCCCGATCTTGTTATCTTTAGCGATTCTTTCAGCGTGAAGAAAAGGTCCTATGTTGAAGCCCGGAGGCAGATCCTTTTCAAATGCCTCGGCGAGACCCTTTGCGACCATATCCAGGTTAACATTCTTCCCGTTCACATATATCACTCCTAGGAGATAGTTGTCAGGATATGGCCCCTTTCCGTAACCCTCTATTTCAACTTCCTTGTTGAGGATCAGCTCCGAGAGGTACTGCTTAGCCTCCCTCCCATAAGGTTGATCAGGAATACCCGATGTTTCGGAAATTTCTGGTGCGTCGATACCCATCAGCATAACATAGATAACCACTCCATCCTGGACTGCCATTACAGTGTCGCCGTCGTATACCCTGGTGATTTTGAAAGTCTGCTTACTGGCAGCGCACATCCCCGCCTGGGATAATAAAAGCACCAAACCAACAAGGCAAACCAAGACTTTTTTCATTGCCAATCCTTTCCATCCTATAATATGGGCCACCTTAAGATATCTCCAACCAAAATACAAATCGAAAATTTTCCAATATTTCTAAAGTAAAACTGTAACAATCTGGGTTTATCATGTCTATTTATTCGGTACCATGGAATTTCGCATTGACAGTCGAAAGGGTCTCTAGTAACTTTTTTAGATTATAAGTACTTGTATCACGTACGGGGTTGCAAAAGGGGCCGTCTTTCACGGAAGCATCTCAAAAAATCCGTAAAAAGGCGAGCCTCTTGTTATTGAGCCGAAACTTTGGTTCTTGCGCGGCAAATGACAATTGCCTTAAAGATACTAGCTTAGTCAGAGAGATGTTCAAAACCTGCAAGCTCGGCACCCTGAACAAAAGATAAGGATAAGAAAGAGAAAGGACACAAAATGAAGACAGATGTTGAACAACTAACACCAACGAGCAAGAAACTTTCCATTGAAATCGATGCCTCTGAAGTGGATAAAAGAATAGATCGGGCGTACAGGGAAATCAGAAAGCGTGCAAAAATAAAGGGTTTCCGGCCAGGGAAAGCGCCATTAAAACTTCTTGAAAGGTATTATGGCCCACAGGTTATCGAAGATGTTCAAAAGGAGCTGATCAGCGAGACCTTCCCCAAGGCACTCCAGGAATCGGAGCTCGCCCCCTTAAACTTTCCAATGTTGGAAAAAGGGCCTGTCGAGAGAGGCAAAAGCTTTAAGTACTCGGCCATCATGGAGGTCCGTCCCGAGATCCAGCTGAGTGAATATCTGGGCATTGAGGTCGAAAAGGAAGAAGTAAGCGTCAGTGACTCAGATGTAGAGGAACGCCTTGAGCAGATCAGGAAGGCCCACGGAAAACTCACCCCTGTTGACCCTGAACGACCTGTCCGCGAAGGTGATTATGTAATCGTGGAATACGAGGCGTTCAGCGGGGATCAGCCCATTGAAGGGATGCGCTCTACAAATTTCATGATCAAAATAGGAAGTGGCGATTTCCATCCCGAGGTTGAAAGAGGGCTCCTTGGGGCCCAAAAGGGCGAAGAAAGGGAAATCCATGTGGATTTTGAGCCCGATTACTTTCACAATCTTCTTGCCGGAAAGCCCGTCGATTTCAAGATAAAGATCATTGACATAAAAGAAATGGAACTTCCGCAAATTGATGATGAGTTTGCAAAGCGCCTTGATCCCGACCTTGAAAATGTTGAGGCTCTTAAAGCAAAGGTAAGGGAACTTATTTTGCAGGAAAGGGAACGCGAGGCTGAACGGGATGTCAAGGCCAGGTTGATGGATAAGATTGCCGAGGGTCTTGAGGTGGCACTTCCTCAGAGCATGGTTGAAAGTGAAATCCTTGACAGTATCGAAAGCATAAAGCAGGACCTGCTCAGGAGCGGATCGAGCCTAGAGAAGGCCGGGTTGTCTGAGGAGAAACTCCGGCAGGATTTCAGGCCCGTTGCCGAGAAAAAGGTCAAGAACTCCCTTATCCTCACCGAAATTGCAAAAAAGGAAAACATTTCTGTGGGTGAGGAAGACCTTGACGAGGCGTTTGAAGACATCGCCAAGGCAACCGGTCAGGACGCCGAACCTCTTCGCCGTTACTACGAAGCCAGGGGATTAATCGATTCCATGAGGCAAAGGCTGCTCGAGCAAAAAACATTGAATTACCTACTGGAGCATGCTAACATTATTATAAAAAAGCCGGCTAATCGACCCCTTGAAACTGGCAATTCCAATGACAAGGAGAGCACTTAGACACTATGCTGATACCAATAGTAATAGAACAATCAAGCCGAGGCGAAAGAGCCTATGACATATATTCAAGACTGCTGAAAGACCGAATCATCTTCATGGGTGAACAAGTTCATGACGGAATGGCCAATACCATAATAGCCCAGATGCTGTTCCTGGAATCCGAAGACCCTGATAAAGATATAAACCTTTACATCAACTCTCCAGGCGGATCAGTGACGGCCGGGCTCGCCATCTATGATACAATGCAATACATAAAGCCGGATGTGGCCACCATTTGCATGGGCCAGACCACAAGCATGGCCGCCCTGCTTTTGGCGGCCGGTGCAAAGGGCAAAAGGTATGCACTGCCCCACGCCCGAATAATGATTCATCAACCATTAGGAGGCGCACAAGGGCAGGCAACGGACATAGATATCCATGCTAGGGAGATCCTCAAGATCCGTGACTTGCTCAATGAAATTCTAGCTAAGCACACCGGCCAAGACATTGAAAAGATAAGACAGGATACAGAGCGCGATTTCTTCATGAGCGCTTATGAGGCTAAGGAATATGGGATTATCGATAAGGTAATCACAAGTAGGGAGATTCGAACAACAACCAATAAGCAATAGGATTGTGTTATGCCAAGAAAAAGCGATCAAAACGGAGATTTACTTTGCTCCTTTTGCGGCAAGAGCCAGGACGAGGTCAAGAAACTCATCGCAGGCCCATCGGTGTACATATGTGATGAGTGTATCCAACTCTGCAACGAGATAATTGCGGAGGAGTATGCACAAGAGGCCGAGCAAGAAGGAACAGGCCAGCTACCCAAGCCCTCAGAGATTAAGGAAATCCTAGATCAGTACGTTATCGAACAGGAAAGGCCCAAGAAAATCCTCTCCGTTGCCGTACATAACCACTATAAGCGCATCAACACAAAGGTAGACATGGAGGGCGTTGAGATTCAAAAGAGCAACATCCTTTTGATAGGGCCTACCGGATGCGGCAAGACACTTCTTGCCCAGACCTTGGCAAAAATTTTGAAAGTACCGTTCACTATTGCCGATGCTACTACCTTAACCGAGGCCGGTTACGTGGGAGAGGATGTGGAAAATATTATTTTGAACCTGGTGCAGATGGCCGATTATGATGTTGAGGCTGCCAGCAAGGGCATCGTTTATATTGATGAGATAGATAAGATCGCTCGCAAGACAGACAGCCCTTCGATTACCCGCGATGTCTCTGGCGAGGGAGTTCAGCAGGCCCTGCTCAAGATAATCGAAGGAACCCTTGCAAATGTCCCGCCCAAGGGTGGACGTAAGCATCCTCAGCAGGATTTTGTAAAGGTGGATACCACCAACATCCTGTTTATCTGCGGCGGGACATTTAATGGACTTGACAAGATCATCCAAAATCGAATCGGGAAAAAGGCCATGGGATTCGAAGCTGATATCGGCAGTTCAGACCAAATGAAAATGAACGAGATCATGTCTATGGTCCAGCCCGAGGACCTGATCAAGTTCGGCCTTATCCCCGAGTTTATAGGCAGGATACCTATTCTGGCCACCTTGGATGAACTTAGCCTTGATGCCCTCGTGAGAATACTCACAGAACCGAAGAATGCCTTGGTGAAACAGTATAAGAAGCTGTTTGAACTTGAGGGCGTTGAGTTGAAGTTCACTGACGAGGCCCTCCTTGCCATTGCCAGAGAGGCGGTCAAGAGGAAATCCGGCGCCAGAGGCCTGAGGGCCATAATGGAATCAGTGATGCTTGACATCATGTATGACATTCCCTCTACCCCGGGTATACGGGAATGCATAGTCGGGGAAGAGGTGATCACCAAGGGTGAACAACCTTTGCTACTTTACGAAAATCAAGTGGGGTATGCGTAGTACCATGTTTAATCTAAAGAAAGATCCCAAGGGCTTCATCGGGGACGAAACATTTTTCTATCCTTTGCTACCGTTGCGTGATGTAGTTGTATTTCCAAACGTGGTGGTACCCCTTTTTGTGGGGAGGGATAAGTCCATAAAGGCATTGGAATATGCCATGTCCCATCAAAAGGAAATTTTTCTCTCTGCCCAAAAGGACGCCAAGGTTGATAATCCTACCCCGCGCGACATTTTCTCCCATGGTACGCTGGGCAGTGTCCTTCAACTCCTTAAGCTCCCTGACGGCACTGTGAAGGCCCTTATCGAAGGTAAGTTCCGAGGTAAGATAGAGAATTTCCTCGGGGACCAGGAATTTTTTATGGTCGAGGTCCGGAGGCTCTATACAAAGGGAGAAATTAATTTAGAGACAAAAGCTCTCGTGAGAACCATTACCTCGAGTTTTGAGGAATACGCCAAGCTAAACAACAAGATTAGCGAGGAAATTGTTGCCACAGTCACATCCATAGAGGACCCGGAACGCCTTGCCGACACCATTGCAGGGCACCTATCTTTGAAGGTCCGCGACAAGCAGGAGCTTCTCGAAACAGAAGAGCTAAACAAGCGGTTGGAGAAGCTGTATGAAAAATTGCGCAATGAGATAAGCATCCTGCGTCTTGAGCAAAGGTTACGCGCCCGCGTAAAGAAGCAGATGGAGAAGACCCAGAAAGATTATTACCTTAATGAACAAATGCGGGCCATACAGAAGGAAATGGGGGCCAAGGATGACTTCAAGGCGGAGCTTGACGAGCTGGAAAAGCGGATCAAGCGCAAACGCCTACCCAAGGAGGCACATGCCCGCGTAAAACACGAGTTCAAAAAGCTCAAAATGATGTCCCCCATGTCCGCAGAGGCCACGGTGGTGCGTAACTATATTGATTGGATCTTGTCCCTGCCGTGGTACGACAAGACCAAGGACAAACTTGACATCGAAGAAGCCGAGGCCATACTCGAGGAAGACCACTATGGGCTTGAAAAACCCAAGCAAAGGATACTGGAATACCTTGCCGTCCAACGCTTGACCAAGAAGGTGCGGGGCCCGATTCTGTGTTTTGTTGGCCCCCCAGGGGTTGGTAAGACCTCATTGGCCCGTTCAGTGGCAAGGGCTACAGGGAGAAATTTTGTCCGGCTATCCCTAGGAGGAGTAAGGGACGAGGCAGAGATACGTGGTCACCGCAGGACTTACATTGGCGCACTCCCTGGAAAGATAATTCAGTACCTCAAGAAAGCCAAGTCAAATAACCCGGTATTTTGCTTGGACGAAGTGGACAAAATGAGCACCGATTTTCGGGGCGACCCTGCTGCTGCCTTGCTGGAGGTGCTGGACCCCGAGCAGAATTTTGCTTTCAATGACCACTACCTTGACCTTGACTACGACCTTTCCGATATCTTGTTCATAACCACTGCCAACACCTTGCATAGTATCCCCCTTCCTTTGCAGGACCGCATGGAGATCATCCGCTTGCCCGGATACACTGAGCTGGAGAAGCTCAATATCGCCAAGCAGTTCCTCATAAAAAAGCAAATAGAACAAAATGGTCTTAAACCCGAAAATATCACCTTTACTGACAACGCCATTCTCAACATCATCAGGCTCTACACAAAGGAGGCAGGTGTAAGGAATCTGGAAAGGGAAATCTCCTCCATTTGCCGAAAGGTGGCAAAGGAGGTGGTGAAAAAGGGCGAGGAAACCAAGATTCAGATCACAGCCCGCTCACTGCACAAATACCTTGGAGTTCCCAAGTTCCGTTATGGCCGGACCGAGGAAAAGAATACCATAGGCGTGGCTACTGGTCTCGCTTGGACAGAAGTGGGAGGCGAGCTGTTGCAGACTGAGGCCACGGTGATGCCTGGAAAAGGAAACCTTGTCCTCACTGGCAAACTTGGCGAGGTGATGCAGGAATCAGCCCAAGCCGCGTTAAGCTATGTGCGGTCCCGTTCTCGGCTTCTCAAGCTCCCTGACAATTTCTACGAAAAAGTGGACATTCACGTTCATGTTCCAGAGGGAGCTATACCAAAGGACGGGCCATCCGCAGGAATTACCCTTGCTACTGCTATTGTGTCTGCTCTAACCAGACGACCTGTTAACAGGGACATAGCCATGACAGGCGAGATAACCCTCAGGGGGCGAGTGCTGCCCATCGGTGGCCTCAAAGAGAAAATTCTGGCTGCACATCGAGGCGGCGTAAGCAAGGTCATCATCCCTATGGAGAACAAGAAAGACATTGAGGAAATTCCGAAAAAGATCCTTAAAAAGGTCGAGTTGGTACTTGCAGAGCATATGGATGAGGTGCTTCGAGAGGCCCTTATATTGGAAGAAGGTGAAGAACTATTTGCCACCGAGGAAGATTACGCACCTTTTTGCGTGGAAGAGTTAATGAAAAAAGATAAGGCCCCTTCCTCGGAAATCACTGCTCATTGAAAAGGGTTTGGGCGGGTTGACAACTCTCGGCCCAGTTGATAAATTGGTTTATAGCGTAGGCGGATAGCTCAGTGGGAGAGCATCGGCCTTACAAGCCGGGGGTCGCAGGTTCAAATCCTGTTCCGCCTACCAACTTTGATTTTTGTTTGATTTAACGTTTAACTAATAATACCTAAAACGCGGGGGCGTAGTTCAGTTCTGGTTAGAACGCCGGCCTGTCACGCCGGAGGTCGCGAGTTCGAGTCTCGTCGTCCCCGCCATTTTAACCTAATAACTTCAACGTGTTAGGGTTTCGAGCCCGCTTCAAATTGCGATGCAATTTTGGTGTAGGTTCTTTTGTTTCTGCACATAAACTGCGCACGTCTTCAAGCTTAATCTATAGTACCTTCCTTCTACGCCTCGCCTTTACATCTTCCCTTCTTTCCTAGTCCTTTGTCTTTTGCGCACAGTTCTGGAAATTGTGCCAATGACCACCCTTAACTGTTTACGACCAATTGTCACCATCCTCCACTTTCCACGCACCACCCCCTGTAAGGCCAATCCTAGTTGGATTAGCCCTAGCTACTTTCATCACCGCCGATTCCCATTGGAACGAAAGTCACATTTCTTTCATTCATTTGCTACCCCCTTTCAGCCTTGGGGGGGTAAATTTTCGTTTCCCCTAGCGGGTAATTATTGCATTCCCACTGACACTGACCCAAAGCTACCAACAAGGTACAGTGGAAGAAGTTCTCAATTAAGCATAAAAAGAAGCCTCCGACGAAACCTCTAATCCCCTCGGTTGGAACGCCAGCAAGCTAAAAACTGAAGGCCGGAGATTGCGGGAGCAGCTCAACATAGCTGAGAGGGAGCGTCTGCATCTTTTAAAGTTCTCACAAACGAGATCCGATTTCCAATCAGTAATCTATC
>QMLZ01000064.1 GCA_003646995.1 Deltaproteobacteria bacterium
GATCTTGCGCGTGGACTCTGCACAGCAGTTCTCCTCCTCCCCGATAACCCCAAAACTGATTCCTGCCGCCTTGAGAACCTTTACAATTGAACGGGCTATGTTACGGCTTCTTTGGTCATAGGCTGAGGTACAACATACAAACAAGAAATACTCGGTAGCTTCATCGAATGTGGGCACATCCAGCCCTTCCATCCATTCCGTGCGCTTTTCCCTGGGCTCTGACCACGGATTCCCCTGGCTGTGCACGCTCCCGGTTATGGTCCTAAGTACTCCAGGAATCGCCCCTGTCTCGGCTATCATTGAACGCATGGACCTGACAATATCAATTATGGTAACTCCCCTGGGGCACTTGAGCACGCATTTGTTACATGTGGTGCAACCATAGAGGATATCATCCGATTCGTACCCTTCAACACCAAGCTGCGCCATGCGGATCAGCCGCCTGATATTAAAAGGACCGTCCACAATGCGCCAGGGACAAGAGCCAGCGCACATCCCGCACTGCATGCAAAGATTCAGCTTTTCTGCTCCCATTGCTACCAGCGCTTCGTTCACTTCATAGAAAGGGGTAAGTGCTTCCATGATCTCTCTTCTCCTTTCACAAACAGATTCAGATATCGGCCATAATATTTTTTGGAACTGACTGTAAAGAATGTGATTTTTGTAACAAAGTTAACCGGCCTATGTCAACCAAGAACCTAACACACGGCGTTGTCTTGCCTTTTAAATAGAAAGATCAGGAGAGTTCCTGGCTAAAGGGGTTTGGAGACGAGAAATCAGGGAGAAACCGCGGCCTTTTATTCGGGTCCACAAGGCCCTGATCCGGATATTGAACAAAGAGCGTCTCAAAACCTAGATCCTTTGCATGATCCAGTACTTTCCCAAACTCATCCCTTCTGATGCGCCGATTGAGTTCGGGAAACTTTTGGAGGATAGCCGGGTAGTACTGGCTCATGAGGCTCAAGGGTAATTTGGATCCAAATTCCACAAAAAGCATAGTGAGAGCATCACAGGAGTTCTCTACATGCCCTGGCAAGATCAAGTGACGCACCAGCACCCCTTTCGTAGCAATCCCTGGGCTCGCATTGCTGATCTTCAGAAAGCCTTTCTGCCTGAGCATTTCCTCCAGTGCTGACAATGCAATTTCAGGGTAATCCTGGCAAGAAGAAAGTCTTCCAGCGAGCACCGAATCCGAGTACTTGAAGTCAGGGAGGTATATGTCGGTATAATTTTCCGCCAATTTCAGCAGTTCCACAGACTGGTAGCCCGATACGTTCATTACAATGGGTAGTCTACACCCCTTCTTCCTCAACTTATCTACTGCGTCAAATACGTGGGGGAAAAAATGATCTGGTGTAACAAAGCTTACATTGTGCACACCATAGCTCTTGATCATATTGATAATTCTTCCAACAAGGTCTTCAGGTGTTATTGGCTGTCCTAAGCCTCTATGGGAAATCTGATAGTTCTGACAATAGCAACACCGAAGGCTGCACCCAGTGAAAAAAACCGTTCCTGCCCCCTTTTGTCCGGTAATAGGCGGCTCTTCTCCCATATGGGGGCCTATGTATGCCACTTTCATGGTGGAACTCTGGCGGCAGTAGCCCTTGGGGCTTTCCTCGTAGGTCTCGCCATTACGGTTTACGCCACATGACCGAGGGCAAAGGTTACAATTTTCAAAAAGCTTTTTTATCTGCGTCTTTAGCATTGTGTCATTGAGTGTGTTCTTTAAGCTCCCTGTGGCTAGTCTGCTACCGTTTCTTTTGTAATTGACAAGAAAGTAGGACGCAGATAATCATAAAAAAATAAGGAAGAATAGCAAGCCCGGATTGAGCCACAACCTTAGAAGCAATGCGTGGGCCTAAAGAATCATCTTATATCTGGCATACTCTATGATTCAAAAGTGGTGGCCTGGCCATCAAGACTCTTTTGCATGGAAAATTCATGGCCATTCACGTGACGCAAAGATTCTGACCACAACTTTTTCAAAAAAGAGATCAATACAAATGCCAGAAGGCAATAGCACAGGACAGACAGTGGCAGGCCTTATTCTTGCTGCAGGCGAGAGCAGCCGAATGGGTAAGCCAAAGCAACTATTACCTGTGAAAGGAATGCCGTTGATATGCACTATGGTAGCGGAAGCCCTTGCTTCCAAGCTGGACAAGATCGTGGTAGTTCTAGGACACCAGGCGCAGAAAATTATGCACGCCCTCGAAAATGACGGCCTCCTAACAAAGGTGAGAGTGGTTTACAACGAACTATACAGGCTTGGAATGGGCACATCCATCCGGGCAGGAATGCAGCAAATAGAGAGACACTGTGATCATGTCATGATCATTCTAGCAGACATGCCCCACATCGATTCGAACCTCATCAATCGACTCCTAACAAAATATATCCACTCAGGGAAAGACCTAGGGGCGGTAAAGATCCAAGGCCGCAGATCCCATCCGGTGATATTCGGCAAGAGGTATTTTCCTGAGCTGTTGAGACTTGAGGGTGATACGGGGGGAAGAGAAATATTTGCGGCCTATAGAAATTCTGCACTCCTTGTTGATGCCGGCCCCTCCTACCGGGAAATAGATCTTGATACGCCCGAAGACTATGACAAGCTTGGCAGGACAGAACTCTGATCCCTTCCCTGCACACGTATGGGCGCCAAAATTGTGACGTTGACCTCGTGCCCTGCCCTGTAAACCCTAACCTCATGCCTCTAGGACCGGCCAAGTATTTATTTTTCCTTTGCTTTACTCGGTTCCCGGATAGCATTCCGCGCATTGGCGATGGCATAGATCTTGATACACATTTCTAATACCACTTAGCGCGTCCGGGAGGGTCTTTGTGGCCAAGATAGATGTATTGCTGAAATTAATGGTGGAATACGGCGCCTCGGATCTCCATATTTCTGCGGGAGAGCCCCCCATACTTCGCATCAACGGATACCTGCAACGCACAAAGTACCATGACCTGACCCCAGAAGAAGTGGAAATACTCCTGATGGAAATCCTTGATGAAGACCATTTAACCTTGTTCAAGAAGAGAAAAGACATTGATTTTGCTTACGAACTGGAAGGAGTGGGCAGATTTCGCGCAAATGTGTTTATGGAACGAAAAGGTTTTGGAGGTGCTTTCCGTCTGGTCCCCACAAAGATCCGCACCCTTCGAGAGCTAGGCATTCCTGAGTCAGTTTACAATTTAGCAAGGGTCAAAAGCGGCTTAGTGCTTGTGACGGGGGCCACCGGATCGGGTAAATCAACTACTTTAGCTGCTATGCTAGACCTGATTAACAAGGAAAAAAATTATCATATCATCACACTAGAAGACCCGATCGAGTTCATTCATCCAAAGGGCAAATGCCTGATTCAGCAAAGGCAGCTTGATGTGCATATGGAAAGCTTCTCTGCAGGCCTTAGAGCGGCTCTCAGGGAGGATCCTGACGTCGTACTAGTGGGCGAAATGCGCGACCTGGAAACAATCCAATTGGCCCTAACCGCCGCAGAAACGGGCCTGTTGGTTTTGGGAACCTTGCATACGTCAAGTGCACCCAAAACCGTAGATAGAATAATCGACGTTTTTCCTACTACACAACAACCCCAGATCAGAACCATGCTTTCAGAGTCTCTCAGGGGAGTAATTGCTCAACGATTGCTCAGAACAGCCGATGGCAAATCTAGGGTAGCTGCGGTTGAAGTTATGATTTGCACACCCGCGATCCAAAACCTGATTAGGGAAGGCAAAACCTACCAAATTCTTTCGGTAATGCAGACGGGTCGAAGCATGGGAATGCAGACAATGGAAGATCATGTAAAGTCCTTGCTGGAAAACGGCGTGATCAGCGAAGAGGAAGGGAATCAATATCTGACCAAAACGGAAGGAGCTTAGAAAAACTATTATTCCTTATGGACAGAAACGAAAAACTCAAGAGATACCTCTTGGATACGGGGCGACTGGCTCAAGATCAAGTAGCCCGTGCAGAGGACTATGCCCTCACCATGAATTTGTCTCTGGACGAGAGCATCGCGTTCCTTCAGTTGATGGACTACTCTGCTTTGGGAAAGTCATGGGAAGAAATCTACGGTATACCTTATCAGCCATTGCTGGAAAGTCCTTGCTCCCACGAAGCAAAGCAGGCAATTCCTTTGTCTTTAGCTGAACGCCTGATGGTATTTCCTATTGGATTTGATTCCACATCTCAATCTTTTCTCGTCGCAATGGACGATCCCACGGACGAGACGAAAACAGGTCACTTGGCCCGTGTTCTCCCATCCCATATCAAGTTAAAACTCCTAGTGGCATCCAGGCCCGAAATTATGGAGGCCATAGGGATTAATTATAAGGGGAAGAAATACGCGCCAAAAATTGAAGTCCAGCTTCCAGAAGAATTTACGATCTCTATTCCCAAAAAAGACAAAAACGTCGAGCCTGCTTTACAGGTCAGGGGGAAAAAGAAGGCTGTAGTCCTGGAACCAGACCTAGACCGCTACAGGGCGATAAGGGGACTACTCAAAGCAGAAGGGGTAGAAATAACAGCTTGGGTACAGACACCAAAGGAGTTATCACGAGAGAAGAAAATACAAAGTAGTGATATGATCTTAGTAAACGGGGAAAAGTACAGGCCTGGAGGGCCCTGGACCAAAGAGGTTTCTCTTGGTGCACAATCACCTATCGTCTCCTTTTATTATCCGAGGGCAATGCTGCTCGGCCAGGAACACCCTTACGGGGCTGTTAGCGAGGCGTTAATCTCATTGGTTGCATTCATTATCAAAAAGGCCCTGAAAAAAGAGCCCCAGCGGCTTGAGGAGACCATTGCTCGCGTACGATATTGTAAGTTGCTCTCCTTGAAACTAGGGCTCACCCCGGCTCAGGTCGATGCGGTTGTTTTGGCTGCTTGGCTTTCTGGGTCTCACATAGGGGACATTCTTGCGAGAAGTATTGATACTCCCTATGCGTTAGGTGAGATCATATCAAGTGGTGATCAAACCTTTGGGCCGTCTAAAAGAATCGAAGCCCAGGTTCTTTCTTTGGTCAATAAATATCTAGAGATTAAGAAAGTGCAGCCAGAGGCACTTAAAGATATTGACGGTATTCGAACCAACTTAGGAAAACGGGGCGACCGAGGGCCTACTCGTCAGCTCTTAGAAAGTTTCCTGCATGTTATACGTGACGAAGGGCTCTTGCGAGGAATTGGCGAAGAAAAGCGTTCAATATTGATAATAGGCGAAGGATTTAACCTTTCTTCGGATGTGGTACTTTGCTTGCAAAGCGACGGTTTTAAGGTCTCATTACTTACTCATCCCTCTGAGGCAATGGAGAAAATAGCCCCTTCTCCACCAGACGCTGTGCTGTGTAAGATATCCACGACACAAATGGCCGGCGTTCAATTGTGCGCCATGCTGAGGAACCATTCGGAATTTTCCCAAATACCATTCTTTTTCCTTGCACCCAGTGACTCACAATCTCTCGCCACAGAATGCCTCAGAGCAGGTGCCGATGACTTTATCACGGAGCCATTTGAGCCAGACCTCCTTGTCCTCAAGCTCTCGCGTGCCATTAGTGCACGGGCTCAAAGGCATCCCAAAAAAGGCATTGAAGGCTCCCTAGAAGACATGAGTGCCATGGACATTATCCAAAGTGTGGCTACCGGAGACAAAAATGTGAAAATAACCTTAGAGAGTAATGGGCAAAGGGGAAACATATTCATAAGGGATGGCCAGATTATTCACGCAGAAGCAGGGGTCTTGATCGGCCAGGAGGCTTTCTTTCACCTAATGAGTTTCCAAAGCGGCGAATTCAAGGTTGTTTCGTGTAGTTCTTTTCCGCAGCAAACCATTCACGCAAGCACCATGTCCTTGCTCATGGAAGGAGCACGTCTCCTAGACGAGGCCAGTGCTAGAGGCGAGGTGTAAGGTATATGACCGAATCAATTCCCCCGCTTAAGATAGAAACTCTCAAAAAGAATGCAAAGGTCTTCCTCGCAGGAAAGGAAGCCCTAGACGGTGTCTTCTTCCTTTCCCCTACATCCCCTTTTCATGGGGGCCAAGAAAGCCTCCAGGAGTTGTTATGCAGCGAGCGGAGATATATCCCTTTTGAAAAAGATGGCAAGGTGATAATTATCCAAAAAAGGAACATCATCAAGGTTCAGTTGAAAGACGAGGACCCCAAATCTCAAGCGGGTTCGCATACCGAAATTGATGTTCGTATTAATTTTTGCCAAGGTGGCAGCATCGAAGGCAGGGTACTCTATTCCATGCCCGTTACCCATTCACGGCTTTCTGACTTCCTCAATAACTCCAAAGAATTCTTCTATCTTCATTCTAACGATCATACGTTTCTAATAAACGCACGGCATATTTCTTTTGTGGAACAGATTGATTCTAAATAAAGCAAGATTCCCTGAAGCAGGGCCATCAGCTTGTAAGCTTCCTTACTTGGGTTCCTAGCAGGGTCTCTAGATTGGAAATAAGCTCCGGGGCAGGCATAACCCTGTAACGATTATGGGCAACCACCACGTAGGAATCTCCATTGCTGCTTTTGATCCGAAACCGAAGCTGGCATTCACCCGGGTAGGTAAAGGCCAAGGCCTTTATATCCTGGAGCAATTCATCCTTTACCATTTCCTCATTTAAGGGGAGTTCGAGGGCCCGCAAAATTTTTTCTCTAGCTGCGTCAAGAGTAGTCAACTCCTTTGCTATAATCTTGAGCGAAGTTTCAGTCTTTTCCAAGCTGCCGTTCACTAGTAGGGGCTCGTCACTTTTGAGCAACGAGGACGTGTAAGAGAAAAGGTCTGGAAAGATAATAACTTCAATAGAGCCGCTCAAATCCTCCAGGCTCACAACCGCCATCTTGTCGCCTTTTTTTGTTCTCTTAATCTTCATGCTTTCAACGACACCTGCAACCAGTACTGTGGAGCGGTCCTGTTCATGGGAGAGGTCTTGAATACTACAGGTGGTAAGACGTGACAGCTCCTCCCTAAACCTGTCCAAAGGATGCCCACTTATATAAAAGCCCAAGGATTCCTTCTCTCTTCTGAGTTTTTCCTTAAAGCCCCATTCCTCCGCATCCGGCAACTCAAAAAGCACCGCTGAACCTCCGGATTCCCCAGCATAGGCTCCGAACATGCTAAGCTGATTCGGGTCATGGGATGTTCCACAAAATCTGGATATGTCATCAAGGGCTGCAAAAAGCCGAGCTCTCGGTATACCTGTAAAGTCAAAGGCCCCGCACTGTATCAGACCTTCTAAAACTCTTTTGTTAACCTTGGCGCCTTCAACCCGCCTGCAGAAATCGTGAATGGACCTGAAGGGTCCATTGGCCTTACGCTCCTCAATAATGGATTCCACCGCCTTGAGGCCCACATTCTTTATCGCCCCCAGGCCGAACCTGATCTTTCCTTCAACAACGGAAAAATCTGCCTCACTCTCATTTATGTCTGGTGGAAGAATTTCTATGCCCATTTCCCTGCACTCCGCCAGGTTCTTGATAGTCTTATCCTGATTTCCCATGTCCTGGGTCAGCAGGGCCGCCATAAACTGAACAGGGTAATGGGCCTTCAAGTATGCTGTTTGGTAAGCGATCATGGCATAAGCTACAGAATGCGACTTATTGAATCCATACCCACCAAACTTTTCTATCAACTCGAACAATCTTTCCGCTGTTTCCCTGTCCACACCGTTTTTCACAGAGCCTTCTACAAAGCGTTCCCTGTGTTTGGCCATAACCTCAGGCTTTTTCTTGCCTATGGCCTTACGTAGCTCATCGGCCTCTGCCAAGCTATAGTCGGCCAAGCTCTGTGCGATTCTCATCACCTGTTCCTGGTAAAGGATCACTCCGTAAGTTTCTTTGAGAATGGGCTCAAGCTGGGGAAGAATATAATTAATTTTCACCTTTCCATGTTTTCCCTGGATAAATTCGTCGATCATGTTACTGCCGAGCGGACCAGGCCTATAAAGGGCTACAAGGGCGACCATGTCCTCAAAAACCTCTGGTTTTAACCGCCTCATAAGGTCTTTCATCCCGTCACTTTCCAGTTGGAAAACCCCCGTTGTCTTACCCTCGCAGCAGAGCTGGTACGTAGCTGCGTCGGTCAGGGGTATCTTTTCTATATCCACCTTGTGCCCGAGGGTCTTTTCTATAAGATCAATGGTGTGCTTGATCACCGTGAGGGTTCGAAGTCCAAGGAAGTCAAATTTTATGAGGCCCAGCTGTTCTATCCGGTCCATGGTGAACTGGGTCATGATCTCATCCCTAGACCCTTTATACAGGGGCAGATATTCTACGAGCGGTCTGTCTGATATGACCACGCCCGAAGCATGGGTAGAGGCATGCCTGGCAAGGCCCTCTAATGCCTTGGATATTCTCAGAAGCTTGGCCACATAAGGCTTTTCCTTTTCCAGAGCCTGCAATTCAGGTTCCGAAGCTATAGCCTTTTCAAGACTAACATTTGGGCCCTCAGGCACCATTTTTGCGATTCTATCCACCTCTGCCAGGGGGATGTTGAGGGTGCGGCCAACATCCCGTATCACGGCTCTCGCCTTCATCGTGCCGAATGTAATTATTTGGCACACATTCTCCTTGCCGTATTTCTCCGCCACATACCTGATGACGTCATCCCTTCCGTTCATACAAAAATCAATATCTATATCAGGCATGCTTATCCGCTGCGGATTCAAAAACCGTTCAAATAGAAGACCATACTTAATGGGGTCAATATTGGTTATCCGGAGACAATAGGCCACAAGCGATCCAGCGGCTGAACCCCTGCCGGGACCGACAGGTATATTGGAACGCCTCGCATATTCAATAAAGTCTGATACGATCAAGAAATAACCAGCAAAACCCATCTTGCAGATGATATCCAGCTCATATTCCAATCTGTCCTTGTATTGTTGTTCCTTTTCCTCCGGCACTTTGCCTTCAATTTCCTCCATTTCCTGGAGCCTGGCCAGAAACCCCTTGTGTGCCTGCTCCCTTAGAATGTCGTCCAAGCTTTTTCCCCCGGGAACGTCAAAGACCGGGTATTTGTATTTGCCGAATTCCATGTCGAAGTTGCATCTGCTCGCAATAAGGACGGTATTATCCAGGGCTTCTTCAAACTCAGGTAGAGCTCTCTCCATCTCCTCGCGAGACTTGAAGTAAAACTCATCAGTGGGGAACTTTAGCCGATTGGTATCATTAACCGTTTTCCCCGTCTGAATGCAAAGCAACGCGTCATGGGCCTCTGAGTCCTTTCTATCCAAGTAGTGGCAATCATTGGTGGCAACTATGGGAAGGGAAAGCTCCTGGGCTAATTCCTTAAGGGCTGCATTCACCTTTTCCTGATCCCGCATTCCATTTGCTTGAACTTCCAAGAAAAACCTGTCCTTATCAAATATGGAGGCCAGCTCTATGGCCTTGTCACGTGCCAGCTCCAGTTTCCCCTCCCTAATGGGAAAGGCGACCGGGCCCTTCAGGCAAGCTGAAAGGGCGATCAGGCCGGAATTTAGCTCTCTCAATAACTCCATATCTATCCGGGGGTGATAATAAAAACCCTCCAGATGTCCAAGGGTCACGAGCCTGGAAAGATTCTTGTATCCGGCTCCATCCATAACCAGGAGAATCAGATGATACGAAGTAGGCCCTCCGTTGGAGCCTGCGGACCGGTCACGCCTATCTCCAGGAGCCAGATACACCTCGCAACCAAGAATCGGCTTTATGCCACTTCTGCGCGCCTGATCGAAGAACTGCACGGCTCCAAACATGTTCCCGTGATCCGTAATGGCCACAGAATCCATGCCCATAGACCAGGCCTTTTCAAGCATCTTGGGAATCCTTATGGCCCCGTCTAGAAGGCTGTACTCGGTATGAACATGTAGATGAACAAAGGGTTTGGTTGTGTTCATAATCAGGGCAGTCCGAAGGGAGTTCTTTGTTGTTATGCAAGACCAAGGTATGATACGTTATATAGCAATGAGCATCAAGGGCAATCTTTCCAGGATTTGCGACCTTTGTTTTCTCTCTCTAAGGTGTGTCGATGGAGAAGCTAGATACCGAAAGGTTAACCGCACGAATCTCCCGCCTCGAAAAACAGGTGTCAATATATAGGAACAAGCTGCGTGAAGCCAGAAGCCACGCCCGACTCTTGGCAAAAAAAGCTAGGCATAATGAGATGTTACTAAATGAAATTCCAGGGTACCTGGCCCTGCTTCAAGATGGAAAAATTCTTTTCGCAAACAAGAAAATCTTATCCGAGTTTGGGTATGAGAAAAACGCAGTTGTGGGAAGGCCTTTTGAGGAGTTTATACATGAGGAGTCTTTGGAATTCGTTAAGAAAATATATCAGAAAAGAATCCAGGGTAAGACCGCTCCTGACATTTATGATCTTACCTTGGTGGATAAGTGGGGTCAATCCGTTCCCTGCGAAGCCCGGGTCGGAAAAATACGACACAATGGACGCAGGGCCTTTCTAGTGACCCTTATCCCCCTAAAAAACCGCAAAAAGGCAGAGGCAAGACGTTTGAGAGAGGAAAAGTTGAGACTCATTTCCCACTTTTCTCAAGGCATTGCCAGGCAATTGCAGTTATGCGCGAGCTTACTGGAACACTGCGCCCAGCAAGGCAGACTTGAAAAAAATGAAACTGCTGAACCTTTGCAGGCACTTGTACGGGCAAAGGAAAGAACTGAGAGAATTATCACTGTTCTTGGCACCTTACATAAAGATGAAGACGCTGAACAGGAGGCAGTGGAGCTGGCAGGGATAATCCAAGAAGCCCAGGAATTCGCCAAAGTGCTTGTGAAACATTCAATGGAGTCCGTGGATGCAGTAAGCCTTGAAACATTCATCAGGGCGATGCCGGTTGTCAATGGGAGTCCGGATCTCATCAAGGAAGCTATAGGACACGTAATCGCCAACGCATTGGAGGCATCTCCTAGAGGAAGGGTCCTCATCACACTGGAAGAGCATTCAGGACAGGCCCATATCTACATACAAGACAACGGTCGAGGTATCCCTGAGGAGGAGAGGGAAAGGATCTTTGATCCTTTTTATACTTCAAAACCTAACCACTTGGGTGTGGGCTTGTCTCTTGCTGCTGCTATTTTCCGGAGGTATGGAGGGGAAGTAAGCTTGATCAGCCGGCCAGGCCATGGGGCATCTTTTGTCCTGTCACTTCCGGCTCTCAAGAAACCGCCAGAGCCAAGAATTCTAGCCCCGGGCAAGATTTTGAAGAAAAAGCGGATTGTGCTTGTTGACAATGATGACCCTCTCATGGGCCTTGTCGCACAAGTGTTAAAGGGAAAGGGTGCAACTGTATTTATTTCGAGCTTAAACCAGGCCTTGAGACTTGCCTACAAGGGCAAGGCGGATACCATAATTGTGGGCATTGAAGATTCGATACAACACTTGGCCCCTTTTTTGAGAAAAATCTCCACCTCTCATGCTCCACCTCTCATATGCCTATTATCTCGCCATCAAAGCCTGGCAAAAGAACAAGAACTTGCCGGTGATCTACAAAATGTCATACTCATGAGCAAGCCGTTCAACATGGACCATATTGTGCGTGAGATCACTCGTCAGCTAACACTCCGTTTTCAGTCCCGCCCGACACCAAAACCCTTGTCATGAGGCCCAACTTAGGTGTATAAGGCCTCTTGGTATTTTAATAAATGGTCTTTTGCTTAGGTGTCTAATCTTTGTTCATGGGAGGATCTAAAATGGCTAGAGTAGTAAAATGTGGACTGATTCAAACCAAGTGTGAATTATCCGGCGAAGAAACCGTTGAAAAATTGAAGGAACACATGATCGAAAAAAATGTGGCGCTGGTAGAGGAGGCCGGCAATAAGGGTGTACAAATCCTCTGCCTTCAAGAATTATTCTATGGCCCTTATTTCCCTGCGGAGCAAAATGTAAAATGGTACAGCGCTACGGAGAAGATACCAGAGGGGCCCACAGTAAAGCTCATGCAAGAGAAGGCAAAACAATACAACATGGTAATTGTGGTCCCGATTTACGAAGAAGAAATTACTGGTGTCTATTACAACACTGCCGCTATCATTGATGCCGACGGCACCTATCTAGGTAAATACAGAAAAAACCATATTCCCCATACCCATCCCGGCTTCTGGGAAAAGTTCTATTTCAAACCGGGAAATCTTGGCTATCCTGTGTTCAGGACAGTTTACGGCGATGTCGGAGTGTATATATGTTATGATCGCCATTTTCCAGAAGGTGCCCGTATCCTCGGGCTCAATGGGGCTGAGATCATATTTAACCCTTCCGCCACAGTAGCGGGGCTTTCTGAATACTTGTGGAAGCTGGAGCAGCCAGCCCATGCCGTGGCCAATGGATACTTTGTCGGGGCTATTAACAGGGTTGGCCACGAGCAACCCTGGGATATCGGAGAATTTTACGGAACTAGTTACTTCTGTGACCCACGGGGACAAATTGTGGCCGAGGCTGGTAGAGACAAGGACGAGCTGGTTGTGGCAGATCTGGACTTTGACATGATCCGTGAGGTCCGAAATGTCTGGCAATTTTTCAGAGACAGGCGGCCAGAAACCTATGAGGAAATCATCGAACTACTGCCTTAAACAAATTCCAACCAAGAGGAGAGCGCCATGAGCGAATTGAAGCGAAAGGTAGTTGAGTTTACAAAACACACCTTTGGCACCTGGAATCGTCAAAACGCTTGGCATACCCCCATGGTGGTCAAGGATGCCGATGGGGTCTTCTTTTACGATGAAGACGGAAAACCATACATTGATTTTTCTTCCCAGCTCATGTGCTCTAACCTGGGGCACAAGAACAAGA
>QMLZ01000065.1 GCA_003646995.1 Deltaproteobacteria bacterium
AAAAAGAACCTGATCCAAAATAAATCCCCTGACGTTACCGTAGATTTAACTTTCTTATTTACCCTGCCGATTACCCCATATGAGGCATGCCGGAGGTGTTTGAAAACCAGTCCCTAACCTTTAGCAGCAGGAGGCTGAAATGAAAAGGGAAAGAGTGATTCGCCTGCCGAGACCCTGGACCAACCAACTACCTAAGCCCATCAACCGCCCACATTATCACGATCAAAATCACTCCGATTGGAATTGGCTACGGGAAGGGCTCGAAATGTTAGCCCTCTTAGACATTATTGAGTCAATGCAAAAGAAAAAGGCCCATTCACACTAAGATCCCTCCTCCTTTCCTTCTCCCCATAGGGAGGGGTTACAATTATTGCTTTGATCTTCCGCCATACTCGTACAGTTGACAAATCCAAAGAAAAATGGGACCAGAAACATCATAAGAAAGCTGGAATGGGGAGGAATAGATAAACATGCCAGTTGACACCGAGCTCTTGGAATCAGTGAAAGGATTCTTGGATCCGGAGGAAGGACAGAGGTTGTATGAGACAGCCCTCGTGGCAAGCCAATTGGGGCCCTGCCTCGAGATTGGAAGCTATTGCGGAAAGTCCACCATCTATATTGGTACTGCCTGCCAGGAAAATGGCTCTGTACTTTTTTCTATAGATCATCACAGGGGCTCAGAGGAGCAACAGCCTGGCCAGCAGTATTTTGATCCTGACCTTTTTGATGAGGGCAGGAATAGAATAGATACCTTTCCTTACTTCATGGATACCATTGAAAAGGCTGGCCTACAGGATACTGTTGTACCAATAGTCTGCAAATCAGCAATTGCTGCGAGGCAGTGGACCACACCGCTTGCCCTTGTTTTCATCGATGGGGGCCATTCTTTCGAAGATGCCTTTACTGACTACAGTGCCTGGGCTCACCATCTGATTCCAGGTGGATATTTACTCATACACGATATCTTTGAAGACCCCAAAAAGGGAGGCCAGGCACCGTTTGAGGTTTACAAGCTGGCGCTGGCCTCCGGTCTTTTTGAAGAAATGCCCAGGACAAAAACCCTTGGAGTACTGAAGAGGCGTCTATTCTAAAAGGCCTCCTCCACCTTCCATTCTTTCCATACATTGCCCACCAATTCAGGACCAGGCTTCAAGGTGGTCTTCCCAGGCCTCCAACCTGATGGTGTGGCCTCTGCACCTTTGGTTTCCCTCACATGCTGGAAGGCTTTGATCTGGCGAATTAGCTCATCAACATTTCGGCCAACAGGAGGAGTAAGAATCTCAAGGGCTTGCACCACACCGTCAGGGTCAATTATAAACCGCCCCCTAAATTCTACACCTGCCTCTTCATCATAAACGCCATACATCTTGCCTATATTTCCTGCCCCGTCTGAAAGCATGGGAAAAGGCATGCCGCCTTTCACCATCTTTGCCAATTCGTAATCGTCCCACATCTTGTGAACGAAGTGACTGTCAACACTTACGGCAAGAACCTCGACTCCCAATCCCTTCAGTTCATTGTACTTGGACGCAACTGCGGCCAATTCAGTGGGTCAAACAAAGGTAAAATCACCTGGGTAAAAACAAAGGACCACCCATTTACCCAAGTAGTCAGATAATCTTACCTGGCCAAATTCCCCACCCTGATATGCCGGCGCCTCAAAATCAGGGGCTTTGTGTCCAACCTTAACTCCGCTCATTGCTACCTCCTTCTCCCCAGCAGTTGATTCGGACTCCTTTGGTTTTTCTTGCGGTGACCCATCTACCTTCGCCCCGGTGGGCTTACCGCAACCGATTTTGAGTTTTTTCATTAATACCCCTCCTTTCCAATCCAGACGTTTCCATAAATGTCTACTACTCGGCTTGGCAACACCAAATTCATAGGATTTTCTAACAGGCAAGGTCGAATCGGTCAAGATTCATAACCTTGTTCCAAGCCGCCACAAAATCTTGCACAAATTTTTCCCTGCCATCCGAGGCACCGTAGACCTCGGCGACTGCCCGCAGTTCCTCGTGATGGCCAAAGATCAGGTCCACCCTGGTTGCTGTCCATTTCAACTCGCCCGTGCTTCTGTCATAGCCATTAAAGAGATAACGCGTCTCATCGGCAGCCCTCCACTCGGTTCCCAAATGTCCTCTCTACCCAAAGCAAAACCGATAACCTTCACCCCCATGGCTTCAAGAGCTACATTATCGGAGAGGACTATAAGATCTGCCCATGACAGTCTTCGGCCATATTTTGTTTTATGGGCCAGAGAAGGCGAATTGCCTTATCAAGGCTGATATTGTCAGGCCAATTGAGCCGGGGAGCAAGCCGGATCTCACCTGTCCTAGCCCCTCCTCCTCCATCAAAGACCCGGTAGCTCCCTGCGCTGTGCCATGCCAGACGTATAAACAGGGGACCATAATGACCAAAATCAGCGGGCCACCAATAGGTGATCCACCTCTTTCTGGCCCTTTTTCCCTTGTCTTCCATTGAGACCCTCCTTTCTGGGCTTGAGTTTACGGGTTTGTGTGAAGAGCTATCACTATAATTACATCAATTTATTCAAATTCGCCTATCCCTTTTAAAGAAGAAAAGGCGATGGGGCGCACCCTCACAGTAAAAACGGTATATTTAGTACTATAGCCTATCTATGAATAATAATTCTCCAGAGCATCATAAAAAATTTTAAGGTACTGCTTATTTATTCTGGCAATCGGGACAGATCCCAAAAAAGTCTACCCGGTGATTCAGAATACGAAATCCTGTTTTTTCAGAGACCTCTCCACTCAATCTTTCGATGCCCCTCAGATCAGGATCTATAATCTTCTTGCATCTTACACAGATTACGTGAGGGTGAGGATATGGCTTGTTCCCATCGTAGCGATTGCTTCCCTCAGGGAAACCCAATTCCAGGACCTCACCTAGTTCTTTGAGCAAGGACACTGTCTTGTAAACGGTGGCCAAACTTGTCGTAGGAAAATCTTTCCTCACCTTCTCATATATTCCTTCTACACTAGGGTGCCCTTTGCTCTCAGCCAGTATTTTAACCACTGCCAGTCGTTGGGGAGTAATTCGAAACTTCCGCTCTCTCAGCTTTTGTAGCATGGTTTCCAGTCTTTCAGTGGAATCAGTCATGGACATAATCGTTTCTGGCTGCTTTAGATCGATGTAAGTGTTAGTTGACAATAATTTTCCAAAAATAATAAGTCAACAAAAATTTCGTTGATTTTTCATAATGGCAACACGAGCCAAAGGCTCCTTCTTTGAAACCTACCCAAAATCAATGTTTTCCATGCAAAAAGAAAACAGGGCTCTTGAAGTTCTCTGCCAAATTGATTAGGCTTCTCGCTGCGCTAAAATCATAAGACAAGACCTGATCCATATGAAAGCCCTTTTGGTAAACCCCTATTATCCTATATCAGAGACCCCTTCCCCTCCCTTGGGCCTGGCCTATCTAGCTGGAGCACTGGAAAAGGCAGGCGTAGAGGTAAAGATCCTGGATTTCGTAGTATATCCTTACACGAGGCACGTCTTGGAAGCTTCCCTCAGTGAGTTCGCCCCTCAAATCCTTGCCGTGACGTCGGTCACGATGACCTTCAATCATGCAATAGAAATAATAAAGGATGCAAAGACCATCAACCCAGATTTGCTGACAGTCATGGGTGGGCCTCACGTCACGTTTCGGGCAAGGGAGACGCTGGAACAGTTCCCTGAGCTCGACATAATTGTTAGAGGAGAAGGGGAAAAGGCCATTGTTGCCATAGCAGGGGAACTGGGTGGTAATGGAAGATGGGAAAACGTGCCCTCAATTGTGTTCCGGGAGGACTGCGGTCTTCGAAGCACTTCAGATAACATTCCTGTGGATATGAACTATCTTCCAATGCCTTCAAGGCATCTGCTTGCACTGGGTCGCTATAAGGCTCTAGGAATGCCCATAACCATGACCACCAGCAGGGGATGCCCTTACAGGTGCATTTTCTGCGTAGGCCGGAAAATGGGCAGCGGCAAGGTGAGATTTAGGAATCCTGCTGATGTGGCTCAGGAATTCGAAACACTGGCCTCCCTAGACTTTCCTCAAATAAACATTGCCGATGATCTATTTACTGCCAATCGAGGGCATTGTCTCTCAACGTGCCAGCAAATAACTGAGAGAGGAGTCAGGGCTGCGTGGGCGGCCTTTGCAAGGGTGGATAGTATTGCTCCTTCCCTTCTCAAAGCCATGAAAAACGCTGGATGCCATACCATGAGCTTTGGAGTGGAATCAGCTGATCCACAAATACTTAAGACCGTGAAAAAGGGAATAACTTTGGAACAAGTATTATCTGCGGTCAAAATGTGTGTGGACGCAGGGATAACCCCACATGCGTCCTTTATTCTGGGCCTGCCCGGAGAGACAGCTTCCACCATCAAAAAGACCACTGAGTTTGCTGAAAGACTAAAAAACATGGGAGCCTCTTACGGATTTCATTTACTGGCTCCTTTTCCGGGGACAGAAGTCAGGGAAAGAGCCGAAGAGTTAGGCATACGCATACTTACGAATGATTGGACCCAGTATCATGCCAACCGTGCAATAGTGGAGACGCCAGGAGCTACCAAAGAGATGATGGATTCCGTGGTGGAGCGGTGGGAAAAAAAGTTCATGGAATGGCTGGGATATCTTGAAAAAAATATCCAGTCCAATACCGCAAGTAAAGATGAACTGTGGCAATATAAGAAACTAAGATATTGTTCCATAATATATGAATTGATGATGAGTTCAGCTTTAGAGAAAAACGGCATGGTTCACGGGATCAGGAACAAGGTCGAAGGTGTGCAAAAGCTTGCCGAACAGCTCGGCGGCCGAATTCCCTTTGGAAGTGGCGAAATTTTAGAGGCGCTTGACTTTGCAGCTGACCAGGGAACACTTACTTGCGAAGAAAAGAATGGTGCCCTGAAATGGAAATGGAAAAATACGCTTCCTTAGATCCCATGTGTTAATCCGAAACCAGGGATGGCGGGTTGTCCCTATCCTGCTACTCTTGGTCCCAAAAAGAATGACTAAAGATTTCCGAAGCCGGAGTGATATGATACAGCATATCTGCTGCAAGAAGGGTTGATGCCGCGGTCCATGTAGTCTTCTCTTTTGTGAATATGCGGCAGTCAGGCAGGGTGAAACCAGTCCAGTATGCACCGTTTTTATACCTCATGTTACCTATCCAGCCGAATACCTCTTCGGCTAAATCGCGCAACCCCCCGGCTGCAAGGGCTATGACCAGCTCAGATGTTTCAGCCAGTGTAATCCATGGCCTATCACATACGCATCGGACCCCCGTGCCTTCTATTATAAACGTATCCCAGCCCTTCTCCAGCCTTTGCCTCCCCGCTTCTCCCCTTAAAACCGCACAAAGGACCGGGTAGTACCAATCCATTGCATACCTGCGGGTAGAAGGGTCAAATAAATCTTCCCTCGATGAAATAGCATCTTTAAGCCTGCACCTTAAATCACGCCAATTCATTCTGTGCTCTCCCATAAGCTCGCCCAGCCTTATGGCACATCCCAAGCTGAGATAAATGGAACAGCATCCGGTTAACAGTGCCTTCTTATCAACAGAGCCGTCAACATTGCGCGCCCAATAAATCTGGCCCTCGGGTCCCTGTAGCCCAACGACAAAATCAACAGCCCTTACAACAGTGGGCCAAATCCTCTCCACGAACGCCACATCCCCCGTGGCCATAAAGTAGTGTAAAAGACCTGTTGCAATATAGGCCGTCGCATTGGCGTCTTTATACCATCCCCTTCGGGGTTTTCCTCTCCACAGCGAGGAACACCAACTTCCATCGGGCAACTGTTTTTCCACACACCAGAGGTATGCCTTCTTAGCCTCTTCAGTATAACCTCCAACAGTTAGGCCCATGGCACTTTCTACATGATCCCATATGTCGGTTTTCCCCCACCGTGACCATGGAATTTCCCCATCTTTGCGTTGAACCCCAGCAATGTAATCAGCCGCCGTCAGCAGCTCTTTTACCAGAACACTCCTAGGCCTGGATACCTTAAGAACAGACATCTCCATCCTTTCTGAAATACATTACAATACTTTTGCCCATTACAGGGGTCAATAACGAGTCGAGCAGGCGAGTGATTCTCGGCTTTTTCATTATGTCCCATACCAGCAAGTTGTGATAAAGATCGACCAGCCTTGTTCTCCCATTATCAGCACCAACAAGGCACTTGAGCCACCAATATGGAGTATGCAGACCGTGAGCGAAGTGAGTCGCCCAGTGGGTTAATCCCTTTTTTTCCACAGCTGCCTTCAAATCATTCTTCGTGTATATCCTCAGGTGTCCGCCGCTTTCACTATGGTAGGTACTGGACAGTTTCCAGCAAATTCTTTCGGGAAAGCTCCTAGGTACACTTATCGCCAAGTCTCCGCACGGTTTCAACACCCTAGCCAACTCTCCCAAGGCCCTTGAGGCATTTGCTACATGCTCAAGTACCTCTGAACAAATGACCAGGTCGAACGACATATCCTCAAAAGGTAAGGAGCAAATGTCAGAGACAATAAATTCACACCACCTTGCCTTGAAGGTGTTAAACTCTTTTTCTAATTCAAGCTTTCGGTGCGCCTCCATCAAGCCATCGTGATTGATATCAACACCAACCACAAGGACTCCTTCGAACCGGGAAACCGCGCAACTATGCCGCCCAGTACCGCATCCTACGTCAAGAACTTTCTTTCCCGGCTCAATTTTGAGTCTGTTGAGGTCTATGGTGATCACGTATTGTCTCCCTATAGGCCTGTACCGTTTTCCTGGCAGCTTGCTCCCAAGTAAAATTCTTTAGCACTCTCCTATAGCCTTTTACTCCTAATGTTCTTGCCTTCTCCTGGTTTCTCAACACCTCCAGTAGGGCGTAAGCCAACGCATCGCTGTCTCCAGGAGGTACCAGCATCCCAGCATCGCCAACAACTTCTGGAAGCGCTCCACCCGTAGTGCTTATGACCGGCACCCCACAGGCCATGGCCTCAGCAGCAGGTAACCCAAACCCTTCATAAAGAGACGGAACAACCGCAACCCATGCACGGGCATAATGGCTGACCAGCTCCTCATTACTCACCCTGCCTGTAAACTTGACAATCTCCCCTATACCTAACTCACTCACTAGATGCCTGATCCGACCGTTCTCTTTCGGCGTCCCTATTACAACCAGGTTCACCGGTTTTATAACATGAACCCTCTTAACGGCTTTTAACAGGTAATGAAGGCCTTTCAAGGGGATATCACTGCTGTTTGTCACAATCACCCTATTTCTATCGCGCTCAACACCGTCAACAGGCCTGAACAGAGATGTATCAACTCCGTTTGGTGCCACTATAAATCTATCCCTCGGGATCCCGAACTCCCTTGCAATGTCATCTCTGGCGGACTTTGACACGGTAATTATGTGGCCTAGCCTCTTGGATACCCTCTTCTGCATTCCCACAAACGAATACCAGCGCATTATCTGAGCCTTACGCATCATGTTGGGGGCCGCCCTTAAAGCTGTATTTCTATCCACTGTTATGGGGTGATGAATGGTGGCAACAGTGGGAATAAATCGCTTTACAGCCAGCAGCCCGTAAGAAAGGCTTTGATTGTCATGCACGATGTCGTACTGTTGGAACCTATTGCGGAGAAATAAAAAGGCCCTGAGGCCAAAGGTGAAAGGCTCGGGAAAACCCATAGTACAAACGCTTAGCCACTCCACTAAGTTTATGGGATTTATCAGCTCCCTGAGAGAAGGAATGCGGAATAATGCTTCTGGATTATATAGGTCCAAGCATGCTAGCCTGTGCAAGCCTATGCGTGGATCCAGCTGGATATCAGGAGGCCCGGTAACTACCTCCACGTGATGCCCTAAGTCCTTCAATGCTCGACTCAAGTTCCTTATGTATACTCCCTGTCCCCCGCAATGGGGATTGGTACGGTAACTCAATAGACAGATGCGCAGGGGGCGATCGAAATCCCAGGGTCTAGCTCTTGACGCGTCCGAGGCCATGCCAGCACCAGCTTTCCCGGGTGTTACATTGTGCTGTATAATGTTTGAATGAGGGACAATCATTTAATCCATTGGCAAATCGGCTGCCGTGGAATCATAGGGGATGAGCACCTAAGTGTCAAGAAAGTGAAAGGTAGGAATCCAGGGCCTGGAAAAAATGCGTTACGTCATCCTCGTTGTTGTAAAAATGGGGTGAAAGGCGGATCTTTCCGTTCCGTTCCGAGACCATTACATTATGCTTCTGCAGGTGCAGGTAACACCTCGTTGCATCCCCAGGAGGTATGAAGTACAAAATCCCTGACCGTTCCTCCCTATCCAGTGGGCTGGCGATCTTTAGCCCCCTACTTTTCAGTCCTTGGATAAATAGGTCGTTTGTTGCAAGCACCTTGTCCCTTATCTGGTCAACCCCCACCTCCAATAACAATTCTACCGCCGCTCCCAAGGCATAGATCCCAAACAGATTTAGCGTGCCTGGTTCAAACCGCGCACAGTCCCGCTTTAATTCGAAACGGAGATCAAAAAACTCTTCTTCATCAATCACGCTCTTCCATCCTACGTGAGTAGGGTGAATCAAATCCCTCACCTCGTGTGAAACAAAGAGAAGGCCGCATCCCATGGGTCCCAGCAACCATTTTTGCCCCCCTGCAGCAAGAACGTGAATTCCGTACTTCTTCACGTCCACAGGAATAACACCAATGCTCTGGATGCCGTCCACACACAGAATAAGACCCTTCTCTTTGCAAAGTTCACCGAGGCCCTCGAGATCGCAGTAGTGTCCCGAAGCAAAATCGACAGAACTAACTGTGATCATCTTCACCCCTGGCTTCAAGGCCGTCGCCACATCCTTAATCGAGAATCGTCCCTCCCGCCTTTTTACCACAACCACCTCCACACCAACACGCTCGAGATTCATCCAAGGATAGATGTTGGAGGGAAAGTCAGGCTGAATGCTCAGAACCTTCTCACCTGCTCTCCAGGCAAAACCGGTTGCGATGATGCTCAGACCTTCGGACGTATTGGATATGAAAGCCACATCCCTTGCCTCCGCCCCTATGAGTCTGCCAAGTAGATCCCGAACCTCTTTCTCTCTGGCCTCCCACTGGGAATAATATGCTATCCCATCCATTGACATCTGTCTGGCAAGAGTCTTTACTGACTCCATGGCGCGCCTTGGCAAGGGACTTACCGCTGCGTGATTGAGAAAGCAGTACCTCTCGGTAATGGGAAATTCTGATCGGTAGGATTCAATGCCCATCGGGTGTCGTCTTCTTGGCGTTTTTTTCTTTGTACAGCTCTTCATCAGCCCTTTCTATCAGCTTTTCAACTGTATCGTCCTGTTTGGCCTCTGCAACGCCGCAGCTAATGGTGAGCCGGATTTCACCTTTCTTATGGGATACGAACTTAATCTTGGCCAGGTTCTTCCTGAAGGCCTCAACCCTTTCTAGGGCCATGGGTCGCCCCATCTTCTCAATGATTACTGCAAACTCGTCACCCCCGTACCTTGCAATGAAATCGCTCTCCCTGAAGGATGCCCTGAGGCATTCCCCCACCTTCTTCAGAACCTTATCTCCAGCCACATGCCCGAAGGTGTCATTGATCTGTTTGAAGCCATCCACGTCAAGCATGATGAGTGAAAAGGGTTCGCCAACATCCTTGGCTCGTTTCAGTGAACTCTCAATTCTAAGGCCGAAGGCCTTTCTATTATAAAGGCCTGTCAACCCATCCTTCATGGCAACTGTCTTTAATTCCTCCGCCTTTTTGGACATCTCTTGGGCGTGTCTTTCTGCCTCGGCTATGCGCTTTTGGAGGCGCTCCATATTTTCCTTGGCAGCTTTTGCCCTTTCCATCTCCTGTTTTTTTCTTAAGGACACCACCTCTCTTATTTTCTTAATCTTTTCCAATACCACAGATTTGATTTCATCAATCGTGGTATGAATATCAAAGGATCTAACGATGGAACCCATCTCTTGATTTATGTTCATCTCAAAATATTCTATTTCCTTTATTCTTTCCTCTCCCGCAAAATCCTTTGTGAGGGTCTTTTCCAGCTCCTTTATTTGAGACAACAAAACTATAAACGTCTGATTAATGTACTTGAAATCGCTCTCTATTTTGCTTCTCAGTGATCTTATAAACTCCGAAAAAGACTTAGAGGCCGCTTCAAAGTCCCCAGCTCCTACCGTCTCACTGCACTTAATTTCCACCAGTGAGGCCCTTTGACTCAAGGGACTGTCAAGGGGATAAAGATCCTCTGTCACTGCAAGTATCATCCTGCGCACAGTCCTACATGCAGAGGCCACCGCCTCTTTCAGATCCCTCAGCCTTGCTATCTCTTCAGGCGACACAGTATCAATCTCACCAGCAAGGACCTTTGTTTTCAGCAAGTTGAGCTGCTGTTCAATAGCCTCAAATTCTAATTCCTTTTTTGGGTCCAGCAACTTGCCTAATTCTTCGATTTCTTTGGAAATTCCAGGATACTTAGAAGCAACGAGTGACAATGCATTAATAAGACCTATCAAAAGCTCCTTCTCATGGTAGAAGGCCTTTTCAAGGTCGAAAAGCTCCCGCTTCAGGTTCTTGATTTCCCTTTCCAGATCTTCCACTTTCCAAAATTCCTATTGTCTCAGATAGAAACGCCACTTGCAAAACATGTCGTCTGGATGTGGATCCGGTGGAGCAAATAGACATTCCACCTGGATTCTAGGGTCTATCACCTGGGCGAATCCTTCGAACTCTCCGCGGTGCATCTCCTTGCAAACGAATTCCTTAAGCCCTCTTCTAAGCCTGGCCTCCTGTGTGGGGCAAGAAGACACCGTAATCTCAACTGATTCCTTTTCCTTGCGAATATCATATCCCACCAATATGCACCAAGGAAAAAGCCTTAATGCTTCCACAAATCCCTCAAGTCCCCCTTTCTTAATGGAAAACCTTTTGAGAAGGTCCTTTGCGGCCATACCAGAGACCCTGCGCCAAACCTGCTCATTGATTCTTTCGGCGGTGGGCTGATCAAAGCGTTCCGCAACATAAATAAACCAAAAGGCGTCAACAACGCGGTAATGCCAGAGAAGAAATTCGATATATTTCCTCAGTTCCTCTTCGCCCATTCCCTCAAAGATTCTCATGTCCATAATGCTGCTCCCCCCACGGGTTAGGGTGAATTCTGCCCGTCATTGCCATTGCTGCTTCGCTCGTCAATAGGTACGTAATGACGTTCTTCATTCCCTATATAGATCTGGCGCGGCCGGTACAGCTTCCAGTCAGGGTCGAATCGACCCTCCTTCCACTGGCTGATCCACCCCGGCAACCTACCTATTGCAAACATTACCGTAAACATGTTGAGGGGTATGCCTATTGCCCTTAATACTATACCACTGTAAAAATCCACATTGGGATACAGATTATGATCTATAAAATAAGGATCTTTTATGGCTATTTCTTCCAAACGTTGAGCAACGTCCAAAAGGGGATCCTTCCTCTTAAGCTTGCCAAGAATAGTGTCACAGGTCTTTTTCATAATCTTTGCTCGAGGATCATAGGTCTTGTAAACTCTGTGACCAAACCCCATTAACCTGAATGGGTCTTTTTTATCCTTTGCCCTTTCAATAAATGGCCTCGGATCCCCGCCGTTGTCGTGGATTTGCTGCAGCATTTCCACCACTGCCTGGTTGGCGCCTCCGTGCAAGGGCCCCCACAGCGCTGAAATACCTGCTGATATGGCTGCATACACATTGACCCTGGCACTGCCCACCAATCTCACGGCAGCTGTTGAACAGTTCTGTTCATGGTCAGCATGTAAAATCCAAAATACTTCTAAAGCCCTGACTATATCCGGATCAATAACATAGGGCCTCACCGGACTGTGGAACATCATATTCAAGAAATTAGCGCAATAGGTGAGGTCATGGCGCGGATATATTACCTTGTGGCCGCGAGAAATCTTGTATGACATGGCAGCCATTGTCCTAACTTTGGACAATAGTCGTGCAAAAGTTACATCCAATTCCTCCTCAGGTATGTCCCTGTAAAACTCCCTCAACGCATTAACCATTGAAGAAAGGATCCCCATAGGATGGGCCCGGCGAGGAAAATTTTCAAAAAAGTGACGCATATCTTCATGGACAAGGGAATGATCATTCAACCTAACCGAAAAACGTGTGAGTTCCCGCCTGGTGGGAAGATGCCCGGTTATCAGGAGATAAGAAGTCTCCACAAACGTGGAGTGCTCAGCCAGTTCCTCTATTGGAATGCCGCGATAGCGAAGAATACCCTTTTCACCGTCCATAAAGGTTATGGAACTCTTGCATGCTCCTGTATTTGCAAACCCTGGATCGTAGGTTATGAGTCCTGTCCTTGAGCGCAAGGTTGATATGTCAATTGCTCTTTCACCTTCGCTTCCTTCTATAATTGGGAACTCATAGGTTTTCCCGTCTATTGTTAACGTAGCTGTCTTGGTCATCTATACACCCCTCCCTACGAATAGCACTGTGTTGCAAGAAACCCCGATTAAGGCGAGGGCTAGATCAATCCGCAACCCGCCCCCAAATAGTAAAGAAGCGATCTTAACAAAAAATAATTCCCTATTCCAGGATGAAATCGCAGCACAAGTAACCTCTCCCCAGCGATAGAACAAAGAAAGGGTGAGTAGAACGCTGGCAGGTAGCTTTAAGGGCCTGGATCATAGTTCGCTGTCATAAGTCAAGCGCCTTTTTTATCTCGTCATCACGGTGTCCTATGATAATGGTATCACCAATAATTATTGTCG
>QMLZ01000066.1 GCA_003646995.1 Deltaproteobacteria bacterium
ATAATATGAATTTTTGATGACGGCCCTGAGTAACTATTGTATAAAGGATTCAATCAATTATAATCGTTTTTCTTGGGATTCCAAAATGCAATCACGCCCTGTTAGATCCCTGACATACTCGGGTGGTAAGGTTCTTTCGGTCAAGGAAACCTTGATTGAAGAAGTGCCTCTTGAAATTATTATCAACAAAACGCAGCGTATCCTCATAATGCACACTCCGCTTATGTCCAAGGAGCTTGTTCACGGTTTCCTTTACACAGATGGTTATGTATCGGACATTGGCGAGATAATGAGTTGCCATGTGCAAACCAGGCGGCACCCCCATGGAGAGGCATTCGTTGAGGCAATTGTAACAACCTCCGTAACCCCAGGCAATACGCGCGGCCCCATACCCGAGAGGATCTCATATTCAAGCTGCGGAATCTGCGGAAGGGAGGAGCTTGAAGAAATGAGGCGCGGCTTAGGCAGGATCAAGAGCCGGCAGTGCTTCTCCATGGCGGTACTCGAAGAAATCCCTGACAAAATGAGGGACTATCAACCTCTTTACACTAGCACAAAGGCCGCACATGCTGCCTTGCTTTTTGATGCCCAGGGTAACTTCATAACAGGCGCCGAAGATGTAGGCAGGCACAACGCCATTGACAAGGCCATCGGCTTCTGTCTCTTAAACAAGATACCCACGGCTGACAAGGTTATAGTGTCCAGCGGAAGGGCCAGCCTGGAGATGATCTTAAAGGCCGTCAGAGGCGGTTTCCCATTGTTCGTGGCCATGTCCAGACCCACTGCCCGCGCTGTAGAGGCGGCGAAGTTTTACAATCTCACCCTGGTGGATCTTGCCCGGGGTACCAACAGGATTTACAGCCATGCTCGAAGACTCGCTGAGTACCAGAAATAAGCCCGAACCGCCCTTTAGAGATATTGTGGGAATAATCCTGGCCGGTGGCAAGAGCGCCAGGTATGGCCGAAACAAGGCACTTGAAAACATCGGCGGAAAGGCCCTTATTGAACATGTTGTTGACACCGTAAGACCACTTTTTCAGGATATTATTGTCATAACCAATACTCCTTCTGAGTATTCCCACCTTGGGCTTGAGATGCACCAAGACATAATAAAGGGATTAGGGCCCATCGGAGGAATATATACAGCCCTCAAGGTCATAAAGGAGGATTACGGCTTCGTGGTGGCATGTGATATGCCCTTCCTTAACAAAGCTCTTATAACCTACATGGTATCTCTGAAAAAAGGATTCGACGTTGTAGTTCCCCGGATGGGATGGAAGATAGAGGCCCTGCACGCTATTTACAACAGAGGGTGCATTGAACAGATAGAAAAAAACATCCAGGGGAAAATCTACCAGGTGATGCGTGTTTTTGACTCTGTCAATGTTCGATATGTTGACGAGGAAGAGATCAAGAAATTTGACCCTGACCTTAAGTCGTTTCTAAACATTAACCGCCCTCACGACCTAAGGAGGTTAGAGACTCTATGGCTGAATTCATAATAGCGGTGACCCTCGCCATTCTTATCTCCGCAGGATGCTCCCTTATGGAGGCCGTTCTTTACTCCGTGCCCATGAGGCACGTGGAGGCTGCCGCTCAGGCGGGAAAACCCGGGGCCGGGATCTTCAAGGCCTTGAGGCAAAACATTGAAAGACCCATTGCAGCCATTCTCTCTCTCAATACCATCGCCAATACAGCCGGGGCCGCAATTGCCGGGGCCGCAGCAGCTGCGGTGTTCGGGCATCAATGGCTTGGATATTTCTCGGTGCTTTTCACTCTTGCCATACTCCTTTTCTCAGAGATCATTCCAAAGACCGCAGGCGTGGTTTACGGGCCCCGCCTTATACCCACCGTGGCCTATGCGCTCAAGGGCCTCGTCCACATAATGACTCCCGCCATATGGTTCACCAACCTTGTAACCAGGCTGGTGGCGCGGGGCAAGACCGAAGGGGCCATAACAGCCGAAGAGCTCCGGATAATGGCCAGGCTCAGCCTCCGATCAGGCGAAATCAACCCGTACCAGGAACAGGTTATCGAAAATATCTTAACGCTCCAAAACAAGGCCGTCAAAGACGTGATGACCCCCAGGACGGTTATCTTCTCCCTTAGTGAACATCTTACGGTGAAAGAGGCGGCTCATGCCCCTCCTAAATGGGAACACAGCCGTTTCCCTGTTTATGACCGAGACCCCGAAGACATAGTAGGGATCGTATTGACCCGTGAGCTTTTCGTTGCCCTCACCCAGGGCAAGGAGGATATGAAACTCACGGACCTGATGCGGCCTGTGCACTTTGTTGTGGAAACGGCCAAGCTCAACAACGTGTTCATAGAATTTCTTGAGCGGAAGGAACATTTGTTTGTGGTACTGGATGAATATGGTGGAATAGCAGGCCTCATAACCCTGGAGGATGTACTGGAAGAAATTTTGGGTCGTGAGATCGTGGATGAATTTGATGAAGTAGAAGACAAACGGGAGCTCGCCCGCCGACAACGCAAGATGCTTGTTGGGGAGTATTGATGTGGAACAGCTGACTCTGTGTGCGCCCGACAGGAATAAGAGCTGCTTTGCATGCTGTCCACCCATACGCCCCAGGGACTATGAACATCTCCAATACCGTAACATCGTCAAGAGAATCTTGAGGGAGAACACCAGATCCTTTTATAGAAATCCGCGCAAGGTGATCCCCATAACTGGTTTCAGCTGCTGGGCCCTGGGCTATCTTGACAACCAGTTCAAGCGTATAGGTTGCCTCCTTCACCCCTGTCAAAACAATGGAAAAGACCTTAGGTATCTAGTGGATTACGGAGAAAAGTGCCTCAGGGAAAACTGCCAGGAAGCCCTGACCTTTGCCCGACTAAGCAGCCGTTGTCAAAGGTATTTGCTGCAGCTGACAGAGAACATGGACTCATTCGAATATTCCAGCAGAAAGCACAATCCCCTTTTCAGGCTGCTCGGATGGGGAATAAATGTGATTGAAGAGGTTGTAGATTCATCCATTGAGCAGGGAATAACTCCAAAGAATCTCCTTGAAATCTATCCGGTTCTGCAGGATACCCCCGAGCCAAGGTCTTGCACCTACTTGTTGGAAAGTGTCATGAGGCGGCTGCAAGCCGATGTCCTTCAAGGGCCAGAGTTTGCCCGACGTTTCGGGGATTTCTCCAATAGGCTCCTCAGGGAAATCTCTCCCCCCTGGCACCAACACACAGCACCATTTGCGCATCGGCTTGGTATTGGAAAAAGTTTTGAGGATATGCTCAGATTGGGTTTGAATATCAAGCGCATAGAAAAGGAGGCCGCATTGTCCCTAAAGGAAGAGATAGATCATAGGATCGACGATTTCGCCTCAGAAATGATGAAAGCCTCCCCTTGAGACCCTTCTCTTTCTGCCGTCCCGCCCTATACAGTATACGCCTGCGCCGCTGATGATTTTACCTATCTCCACCAGCTCTGAAACATTTTCTTTGTGCATCTGCCTTACAAACGCTGCGGCATTCTCGGAAGGGACGGTAACCAACAGGCAATAGTCCTCGCCCCCGGAAAGCGCCAAGTTCACCGTGTCCACACCGTATGTTTCGCCAAAGGAGCGCAAATCCGCCGATATGGGAAGCTTATGCTCTTCGACCTCCGCTCCCACGCCGCTTTGTTCACAGATGTGGCCCAGATCCGCCGCAAGGCCATCACTCACGTCAATCATGGCCGATGCCAAGCCGGAACCTGCAATCAGCCTCCCTTCCCGCACCATGGGCCTGGGTCGGGTATGGGCCTCCACCAGACCGTTCCACTCGGCCTCGTCAGCAGCTACATCTCCTTTTAAAATAGCCAACCCCGCCGCAGAACGACCAAGCAAGCCACACACGTAGATCTTATCACCCCGGGATGCACCTTTGCGATAAAGGATATTGTCCCTGGAGACCTCGCCTATTACCGTAACACTGATAAACAAGCCGGCAGGTGAGGAAGATGTATCACCGCCGAGGACATTGACACCATGTTCTTGGCAAATCGCTTTCATCCCATTGTAAAGTGCATCAAGTAGCGAAACCGGGAAAGAATGGGGTATTGCTATGGAAACAAAGGCGTGCAGGGGAACTCCCCCCATTGCAGCTATGTCACTCAAATTAACCGCTATTGACTTTTCACCCAGGTGCTGAGGCGGGATTCGATCCAATATGAAATGAACATTCTCAACCAGCATGTCAGTGGTCACAAGGAGGGCCTTGTTGCCTGAAGACCCTATAACCGCGCAGTCATCTCCAATACCGCAGATGACATTCTCACTCCGGAATATGCAATCCTTATTTATGGACCGGATAAACCCGAATTCACCGATGTCCTCTATCGTCCTTGGATCACTAGTCATTTGACAAACCAAATTTCCCTTATCTTGTTTCAATTCTTTTTGCCTGGCGACGCTGGAGCAGCCCTATGCTCACCAGGAGAACTACGGCCAAGAGCAGTAAAAGAGTGGAAATTGCAGGCAACATTGGCTCATTTTCATACCTTATGACATCCCACATCTTTTTCGGAAGGGTAACTGCCGTGGAGCCACAAATAAAAAGGGCAATAACAACCTCATCAAATGCAACCATGAAGGCGAATAGTGCGCCAGTAATAACACCGGGCCGAATAATGGGTATGGTAATCTTCATGAAGGTCTGAAAACGTGTGGCACCCAAGTTCATTGCCGCATCCACCAGGGTCGTGTCAAATCTTTTTAGTGTGGCCGAAATGGGCAGAACCGCAAAGGGCAGTGTCAACGGTGTGTAGGCTATCACGAGCCCTAGTTTTGTGCCGATAAGTCCGAGCTTGGCCAGAAAAACATAATATGCCAGACCCAAGACAATGAGCGGTACAATCATGGGAGAAAGGATAAACCCGGTAATAATGCCTTTGGCCTTGAAATTTCCCCACACTAACCCCATGGAAGCAAGGACCCCGAGAATGCTTGATGCCATGGCGGTGAGGGCTGAAACCTCCAGAGATGTGAGCACTGCGCTCTGCCACATGGGATGGCTGAAGAATTTCCTGTACTGGTCCAGGCAGCCACCTTGCCACACGATCTCAAGGGGTACCCCCTTTTTCTGGGCCACGTTTACTCGGCCGTTCCAAGCAGAGGAATAGATTACTTCCGCGCTGGTAAGCAGCTGTATCTGCTGCGCCCCGTTTTTCCACCACACAGTGATATGGTCCTTGATTTCGTCCATCTTCTTAAATGCCCTATCCACATCCAGCGGGTATAGGTCATCCATAGGCACGCCATCCGCGATCAAGGCGAATTCAAGATTGAACGGGGCCTGGTCTTGCAATGCCCTTGGACCTGGGAACTTCTTCACGTCCCAGAAATCCGCCCAGCTTTGGGCCGGCTCCTTTCCTTCCAGGGCCTTCTTATTGTAAGAAAGGGCTGTAGTCCAGAATATGTTCCCAACAGCGCATCTCCTGATAGCCTTTTTCTCGATTCGTGAGAGGTCTACGACACCCCTGTCTTTCCCTCTTATTGAGCATTTGCGCCATTCCTACATTTTGGGCCTTATCCTTCAAGGAGTAGCCCTTATCGAGGCGCACCCGGTAGACGTTGGCGTCGCCGAATCTTTTTGTAACATCGCGGAGTGAAAGTTGATATTCCATGAGGAAAAAACCTTTGCACCTGCCTATGCACTTTGTATGCTAATGTACTGGAGGGTATGGATAAATATTACCCATACACGGTCTCAGTGCAAAATGCAAGACAGAATTCTATGCAAAAGGGCCGGTAAAATCAGTTACTTCTTAATTGGATACGCCCGTGACCCCGGCACTGTCCCAGATGGAGTTGCTTGAGCGATCAAGAATTATCCGTGCGTGTCATGAAGAAAATTCAACTTGAGACAATTGGTAATATACTTGAGACAAAGGGTCCCCTCACTGGCTCGGAGTTGCTTGAGGCAAGCGGCATTGAGGGCCTGACCCTTTGGGGCCTCTGCATGTCCTCTGCCGATCTTTTCCTTCGCTCCGTGGCGCGTCACTACTTGCGCCTGGACCGAAAAGTACCTGGCTTTGCTCGCCTCTCGCCATCCATTTACAGGGAGTTCCTTACCTACACTATAATCGGCACCAGGGACCAGCAAGACCTGATCAATGAAAAGGCCTCTGCAATTACTGAGCGTATCCGGGAAATAAGCAGGGCCAAACTTTCTCTTGCAAAGAGCGTGGTTTCAGGTCTTGGGGCTAAGCTGGACACTGAATTTCCGCTTGAAGAGCACCTTTGTGTGTTCATAGCCGGTGACATAGTCTTTGATATGGCCCATGACGTACCTAGGCCTGAGCGGAGCACCGGAAAGCTTGTCAGAGGCTCAGACATGGACATAGTGGTTATTGTCGACGACGTGTTCCCAAGGGAGCTGGCAAAACGAATAGACGAGGCCATATTTGCCGAAAAGCACAGGTTGCTCATGACGCCTCACATACGGGAGGAAATCGATTATGTTGTGAAAGATACGAGAAAGGTGAGGGTACAATTGGAATTTGACACCTTCAAGCACATGGTGGCGTGCAAGATAATGCACGAGGGCCGGCTCCTATATGGAAGTCAATCCATGTTCAATCAGATAAGAAACTGGCTGCGGGAGAAGGGTGTCACCAGGAAGCTGGAAGATCTGGAGCACCGGGCATGGACCTTCAGACAAGAGGCATGCAGGTGCCTACGGGCAAGCTGGGAGCAAGAAAGCCGCCATGAGATCCTTTGTTTATTCTATCCCAGCGAGGAATCGGAGGAATTTGAGTAGGACTCCCTTCCCAGGTTCTCAGCGACCGCAGAGGCAATCTCTCTTGCATAATTCTCAACTTCATCCTGGTGTTGTCCTTCCACCATGACACGGCAGAGGCTTTCAGTACCCGAGTATCTGACCAAGACCCTTCCCCAATTGCCCAGCCTGTTTTGAACATCCTTGATCACCCTCTGCACGGCAGGAAGTTCTGATAGCGGCGGCTTTCGGGTCACAGGGACATTTATAAGCACTTGTGGGAAAACCTCCATAAGCTCACCCAGCTCTGAGAGAGGCCTATCAAAATACTTCATCGCATTGAGGAGCTGAAGGGCTGAAAGCATTCCGTCCCCGGTACTGTGGTATTGCAAGAAAATAATATGCCCTGACTCCTCCCCACCCAGGACTGCCCCGCGTCCAACCATCTCCTGGTAAACATTTCGGTCTCCCACAGCAGTGGCCACGTGGTCAATACCCATTGACTCCAAGGCGATCCTTAGTCCAATATTGCTCATCACCGTGCTAATGACCAAATTACCCTTCAATCGGCCCTGATCCTTCAACATCTTGGCGAAGATCACCAACAGTTGGTCACCCGTGAGAATATGACCCTTTTCATCCACTGCCACTAGCCTGTCACCGTCTCCGTCAAAGGCCAGGCCCGCCACCGCACCCGTTTCTATCACCTTCTTTACCAGACTTTCTGGGTGCTGGCTCCCGCATCCCTCGTTGATATTTTTCCCGTCAGGCGCAACACCCAGTGCCATAAACTTGGTGTTCAATTTTTCAAAAAGACAAGGGGCTGTCCTGTAAGTGGCCCCATTAGCACAGTCAATTACTATCCCTAGACTGCCCAGATCCGGCAAGTTGGGGAACTGGCCCACCAAGAACTCTATATACGTTTCTACCCCTTTCTCAATCTGCTTGATTGAGCCAACCTCTTCAACACCGCTTTCAGGGTCCAAGGAAAGGATTATTTCTTCGATCTCCTGTTCTTCTTGTTCCCTCAGCTTGGTTCCTTCTGAGGAAAACACCTTGAAGCCGTTATGGTCAAAGGGATTGTGAGATGCAGACACCACGATCCCCACATCTGCTCCCAGTTCTTTGGTAAGGCACGCTACTGCCGGGGTGGGCAGGACACCAGCAGCGCCCACTTGAGCCCCTTCCGACATTAGGCCTGAAGCCAGAGCATATTCCAGCATGGGTCCCGACAGTCTGGTGTCCCTGCCTATCAATGCCATTACGTTTCCCTTCCTGAGAAACTGAACTAGGGCCCTTCCCAACCTAAGCCCTGTTTGTGGTGTCATGGGGTGACGATTGGCTATACCCCTGATTCCGTCTGTGCCGAAAAGCCTCTCCATTATGCCTTGCCTCTCCCAGCAAAAGAAGGAAGCACTTCCCATACCCTGTCCATTACCGTGTCCACAATACCCTGTAGCCAAGTGCTACCCTTATCACTGTCTTCAGCTTTAAGGGCCTTTATGGTGGACAAATATTCCCAGCCAACTGCCTTTGCAACGCCTTCCATGCGCTTCCAGAAAACATCGAATTGCTTGTTAACCATTGATATATCAAGGACTTCCCTGAAGGCACTTTCAAGTCTTGGCCAGTTTTGTTGAAATTCCCTCTTTCTCTCGATAAGTCTCCTAGCCCCTTTGCTCAAAGAATCAGCCGAATATATCTTAATGGATTTTTCCATCCTTTCCGCTACTTGCCCAAGTCGTTTTATCCTCTCATTTATAGCCCTTTCTACCTTCTCAACAGCCCCTCGAAACAGCGCTTCGCCCATAGGGGTAGCGGAAAAAAACTGGCTGCGCACATGCCTGTACCAGTTCAGCAAGGCCACAAGATTGGCTATGTACAGCGAGTTCAGCTCGACGATGCGCCTTACGTTAAAGTAAGCACCAAATTGATGAACCGGTTTGCTTTTTATGGTAGGGTGGCCGACCATGACCGTACCTTCCTGCGTGACGTCCTTTCTTATAATGGTCCCTGCCCCGATCACGACACCATAGGCGATCTTTGCTGGACCCACCAGTCCTCCCTGCCCGCCCAAGAAAATGGGAGGCTGATTTAACATGACGCCCTTTGGCACATCACCGATAAGGGACGCAGTGGCCTTGTCTTGATTTGGGGTATAATTGAAATGGATGTAGCTGCTTCCTACCTCGCTGTGATTCTTTTCGTCTGTACCCCCGGCCATCAAACAGTCACAGAAGTTTATCAGGCTTCCCAGGGTAACAAATGGAAACAGGATGGTGTGTTTCAGCCCCACACTATGGGCAGCCCTGGCCTTTTCCTCCAGGATACAGCATTCCCTCATATGGGCCCCTGGACCCACGCTTGCGCCATCAAGGAAACACGATTCTTCAAAGTAGCCCGAGCCGAGCTTGACCCCCTTGCCCAATTGGCAATTGGAGAGCACCACGGGTCCCTGTGCCCCAAGCTTGCAGTCATCCATTATTAGGGTACTGGACCCACAGATCCTGCACCCCGGATATAAGACTACCCCGCTGCCAGAAATACGGTCAGGTTCCACTTCCGGACCAACGTACACCGTGTGGGGCAGTGGAATCTCTACACCTTTTTCCAAAAGGGTCCTTATAACCCCGGCGGGTATATCACCCATAGGTTTGACCTCCTCTGTCCCTCATTATCGGCAATTTATGTGAGGGAAACCAAATATTCAAGAAAGAATTGACCGTCTGAGCAACAAGGGGCTGGCCGTCCAAGAGAAACAAATAGTGCTGTATTGGGTCTGCCCCAGGAAGGAGCCGTTTGCGAGGACTCGGTTGGGCGGCCGATCTGAAGGAAAATAAAAGGCGCCCATGGGGTAAAATCTGTGGGCGCCCGACTCCGTTTGCTGGGTTATCCTGCTGGCAATGCCTCTGCCACGCTTTTGGCCAGTTCACGACATGCGGCTTTTGCCTCCTCATCGGGCACATATTGCACCCTTACACCAGGGTGCACGATATTGAATTTCATAGCTTCTAGTTGTTCGTTGATCAATTTCACCGCCTCCCCGCTCCAGCCGTAGGAACCGAATGCGGCACCCACCTTATTGATTGGTTTAAGGCCTTTCATATAAGTAAGGATGTCAGCGATTGTGGGAAACAGCCCATTGTTTAGGGTGGGTGAGCCGACTATAATTGCTCCGGCGTCCAGTACTTCGGTCACAATGTCGCTGCGGTGGGTGGTGCGCAATTTCCTCATAACAGTGGGAATCCCTTGCGACCACAGGGCCTCGGCAATCACCTCGGCCATGGTCTCAGTGCTGTGCCACATGGTATCGTACACAATAAGGGCCCTTCGTTTGGGCTCCTGCTTGCCCCATTGGACATAGGCATTGATTATCTTGCCCGGATCCTTTCTCCAGATGATTCCGTGGTCCGGGCAAATCATGTCAATCTGAAGGTTCAGCTCCTTGACCTTCTCGATCAGTTTTAGGATAAGGGGAGAGTAAAGCAGAAGGATATTGGCATAGTATTTCTGCGCATGATACATGATCTCTTCGCCCACCTGGTCATCAAATCGCTCTAAAGAGGCATAGTGCTGTCCGAAGCCGTCACTAGAAAACAGGATTTTATCCTCCTCCAAGTAGGTGAACATACTGTCCGGCCAATGCACCATTCGGGTCTCAAGAAAGGTCAGAGTCTTGTTTCCAAGGGACAGCTTGCCACCGTTTTCTACAGGCTGAAGGTTCCATCTTTGCCCAAAGTGTTTTGCGATGTTTTTTTGCCCCATCTTGGAGCAATAGATGGGCTTGTCTTCCCCGATCTTGTGCATAACCCTGGGAAGCGCGCCGGTATGGTCCATCTCGGTGTGGTTGCTGATCACGTAGTCAATCCTCTTGGGATCAACCACTTGACTTATGGCATCAAGCAGCTCGTCGCCAAATTCCTTTTTTGTGGTATCAATAAGGGTAACCTTCTCGTCCAAGATCAAATAGGCGTTATAGGTACTCCCGGGATAAGTGGAATAACCATGAAAGTCTCTAATATTCCAATCAATGCTTGGAAGACAATACACGTCCTTTGCTATTTCTACAGGCTGCATCTTTCCTACCTCCTTTTACAGATATATGTTTGCCTTGGGCCAAACATAATGCCTATTGGCCCATATATCAAACCTTCTCCGTTGCCCGTGGCGCGCCCCTGTCCGTGCACACTTCACCCGGCGCACATGAACCTTCCTCCACCAGCTTCGAGAAGGTGGCCTCCCTGAGCGTTTGCCTCAATTGTTCAGTGGCAGCAAGCCAGATCCTGTGGACTGAACAGGTTGGACTGCGGAAGCAAAAATCAGGATTAACTACACACTCATTTAGGGATATCTTGCCGGTCATGGTCTCGACCACGTCCAACAAGGTCAACTGTGAAGGATCTGAAATAAGCCTGTATCCACCTTTCGGCCCCTGCACAATGTCTATTATGCCTGCCTTTGCGAGGTGCTGGGCTATCTTCCGAAAAAACTGGTCGGGAATCTGCATGGCATTACAGATATCCTTGCGGCTGACGATTCGATGCGTGCCTTGTATGGCCAAATAGAGAACACAACGAACAGCATATTCTCCGGCCCTCGTGAAACGCAATGCATCCCCCTTTACAAGACTAATAAGATCTTTTTTATCTTATTAACTGACGCCAAAACATATGTCAAGCGTTTTTTCATTCCCTATTTGCATAAAATCTCCATAATCAATAAACTGTTTGTAGCTTTTTGCCACTATTGCTAAAATAAAAGAAAGATTTTTTGCCAGGATAGCCAATGGCCAAGAAACCTGACCATAACGTCACCATCCTGAGGTGTGGAATTGCAGAAGGACAGTTCCATCCCTGCTGCACCATACTGGAAAACATCAGTGAAGGCGTAATCACTATTGACCTGGATAAAAAGATAACCTTTTTCAACAAGGCTGCTGAGATCCTGACGGGCTTCACGGCAGACGATGCCATCGGCCAGTACTGTTTTGATATATTCCGCGCCAACACGTGCACCGAAAGGTGCCCCATGGACACCGTGCTTAAGGGCGGCGAGCAGCCCCGCGATATACCTGCTTTCATCATCAATAAACAGGGGGACCAAATTCCCATTAGCGTCAGCTCTTGCCCTCTCAGGACCGATGATGGCGACATAATCGGTGTCATTGAAATCTTCAGAGATCTTTCGGAGCTTGAGAGGCTGAGGAGGCAGGTGGCGCGAACCTATACCCCAGAAGACATAGTCGGCCGGCATCCCAAGATGCGCGAGATCTTTGCCTTCCTGCCGGACATAGCTGAAAGTGACAGCCCGGTTCTAATCGAGGGGCCAACCGGCTCTGGCAAAGAGCTCTTTGCAAGGGCCATTCACAATCTCAGCAGCCGACGGAACGGCCCTTTCGTTGCCATAAACTGCGGGGCACTGCCCGACACACTGTTGGAATCCGAGTTGTTCGGATATACCAAGGGTGCTTTCACCGGTGCCACGAGGGATAAGCCCGGTCGCTTTCTTTTGGCCGACAAGGGCACACTCTTCCTTGATGAAATATGCAATACGTCCCTAGCGTTTCAAGCGGACCTCCTAAGGGTCTTAGAGGAGGGAGAATTTACGCCGCTGGGTCACACCAAGTCCCTCAAAACAGACTTCCGCGTTGTGGCTGCCACCAACCATGAACTTAAGAAAATGGTAAAGGAGGGAACCTTTCGCGAAGATCTATATTACAGGCTCAACGTGGTGAAAATAAGTCTGCCACCCCTCAAGGACAGGAAAGAAGACATCCCACTGCTTGTGGAACATTTTATTCACAAATATAATCTCCTTAAGGGCAGGGCCATCCG